>JBIKKL010000205.1:0-7834 GCA_044360365.1 Burkholderiales bacterium
GCGTCCAATGCGCCAGAGGCTCCTTTTCGCTGGCGAGCACCTTGATTTCAGCGTCGATCCGTTGGGTAGGTCGATGGAGGGCTTCGTCGAGCACCCAATCGCCGCGCCGGACCGTTTCCTTGTCGAGCTTGTCACCGGTCAGATTCAGTGCGCAGCGGCTGCCGGCACTGACCTCGTTGGCCGACTTGCCGTGAATCTGGATGCCCCGCACGCGCACGGGAAGCCCGGTCGGCGATATCACGAGGCGATCACCGGTCTTGACCTTGCCGTTGAATACGGTGCCCGTCACGACGGTGCCACTTCCGGAGACGCTGAAAACGCGGTCGATGGCGTAGCGGAAGCGACGCCCGGTCGTGACACGTTGCTTGAGGCTGCGCGCTTCGGCGATGAGGCGTTTGCGCAAGACATCGACGCCGGTGCCGGTCATCGCGGAGACGGGAATCACGCCGGCGGCTTCGAGCGAGGTGCCGTTGAGCAGGGTTCGTACCGACTCGGCAACCTCCGCGACGCGTTCTTCGTTGACCCGATCGATCTTGTTGATCACGGCGATGCCGCGCGTGACCTTCAGCAAGTCCAGGATCTGCAGGTGCTCGATCGTCTGCGGCATCACGCCGTCGTCCGCGGCAACGACAAGAAGCGCGAGATCGATGCCGCATACGCCGGCAAGCATGTTTCTGACGAATCGCTCGTGACCCGGGACATCGACGAAGCCGAGCAGCCCGGCGTCCGGTGTCGGCACGTAGGCGAAGCCGATATCGATGGAGATGCCCCGGTTCTTCTCTTCGGGCAGGCGATCTGTATCGATGCCCGAGAGCGCTTTGACCAGCAGGGTCTTGCCGTGGTCGATGTGTCCTGCGGTGGCGACGATCATGAGGCAACCGGCATGGGTTGATCACTGTCCGTGGCGGGGGGGCGGGCTGCATCGGGACGCAGCTTCAGCTGAGAAAGCAGTCCGATCAGTCGTTGGGCATCGTTCAATGTTCGCAGATCGAAGATCAGCACGCCGTCCTGTATGCGCCCGATCACCGGCATCGGGAGCTTTCGAAACGCGGCCGCGAGTTGCTCGACGAGACGGCCGCTCTTGCGGCCCGCTTCGACCGGGCGGCACGCGAGACCGATGCTCGGCAAGAGATCGACAGGAAGCGAACCGCTGCCGATCTGACTACGGCACTCGACGAGTGAGACTTCTGCCCGCCCTTCCAGCGCACGCGTGAGCGCAGGAAGGACCTGTTGCGCGACTGCTTCGATTTCGGCCTGAGGTCGTGTCAGCCAGGCGAGCGTCGGCAGGCGTGAGCGCAGGCGATCGGGGTCGGCATAGAGCTTCAGAACGGCCTCGAGGGCAGCAAGGCGCATCTTGTCGACGCGCAGGGCACGTTTGAGCGGATTGCGGTTGATTCGTGCGATCAGGTCACGGCGGCCGGCGATCATCCCGGCCTGAGGGCCTCCCAACAGTTTGTCGCCGCTGAACGTGACGACATCGGCGCCGTGTGTCAGCGTTTCCTTCACGGTCGGCTCGTGCGGCAGACCCCATCGATCGAGATCGACCAGCATGCCGCTGCCCAGATCCACGATGAACGGCAATCCATGCTGGTGCGCGAGTTCGGCCAGTTCTTCTTCCTTCACGTGTGCCGTGAAGCCCTGGATCGCGTAGTTGCTCGCGTGGACTTTCATCAGCGCAGCGGTGCGCGGGCCGATGGCTTCGGCGTAGTCCTTCAGGTGCGTGCGATTTGTCGTGCCGACTTCCACGAGCCTGCAGCCGGCGCGGCTCATGATGTCGGGAATGCGGAAGGCGCCGCCGATCTCCACGAGTTCCCCGCGCGAGACGATGACTTCCTTGCGAGGGGCGAGCGTGCCGAGAACAATCAGAACGGCAGCGGCATTGTTGTTGACGACCGTGGCCGCTTCCGCGCCGGTGAGGCGTGTGAGCCACCGCATGATGTGGTCGTCGCGTTCGCCGCGCTGCCCGCGAGCGAGGTCGTACTCGAGATTGGTGGCGCACGCCATTGCTTCGGCAACGGCCTGTGCTGCTTCCTCAGGCAGGACGGCGCGGCCCAGGTTGGTATGCAGCACGGTACCGGTGAGGTTCAATACGGCACGCTGCGAGTTGTCGCAGAGTGCGTCGATGCGTGCTTCGAGGTGGCGTCGAAAGGCGACCGAATCGAATGCAGTGTCGCTGCAGACGTCCGGGAGATTGCCTCGACGTGCTTCTTCGAGAAGTTCTCGCGAGAACTCCGTGACGAGCGCGCGTCCGTATCGTTCGACCTCGGCGCTGCATTCGCCGAGCAGGCGGTCTACGGAAGGGATCGAGCGGGTGTTCGAGGTCATGGGCGGTATGCCGATACGACCGCCCCACGGCGGCCACGCGGATAACGCACAAGTGTAGCATTGCGACTGCGATCCAAGACCGCGCGTACGGGGAGGTTAGCGCCAGCACTCGAGCAGCAAGGTAAAGCCGCGGGCCTTGTCAGGCGCATCGCGCGTCGATGGCGCAACTTCTGTCGGATCGGGGAGTTCGATGCCCTGGGCTGCGATGAAGGTGCGCGCAAGATTGCCGTCGATCGCGAAGTTGACGTTCTGGGGCACGTCGCCCGTTGCCATGGCGACGCGCAAGGCGTTGAGCTTGCTCACGACGACGCCTACAACGTTGCCGTTTACATCCAGTACGGGGCCACCGCTGTTGCCGCGTTGCACCGGTGCGGTGATCTGGAAGAGGGCTTCGTTGTTCTTCGGGCCGGCCAGCGCGCTGATCGTGCCGGTGGTGACGTTCAGCGACGAGGCGAGCAGATCGCTCAGGGGGAAACCCGCAACGATGACGGGTTCCCCGAGACGCGGCGGCGACGTCGATCTGAAATGCGCCGCCTGGGTCCCGGGCAGATCGCCTTCGAGCAGTGCGAGGTCATGTCTTTCATCTCGGGCGACGACCTTCAGCGCCGTCTTGTGCGCCGGCGCGCGGACCTCCGTGCATTTCTCCACGACGTGGTTGTTCGTGAGCACATAGCCCGGCGCCGCAATCACGAATCCGCTGCCGGTGGCGACACGCTTGCCAGCTGCATTACCCCCAGGGCTCGCGGCCGTGGCAGCGCGTGTCGGGCGCCATCGGCTCGCCGCCTTCTGCGCCTCTTCGATTTGGCTCGAAGTCATCTTTTCGGCGAGCTCATCGCGCAGCTTGATCGCGCGGGCGGATCCTCTGGATGCCGCCAGGTTCGCCCACATGTGGGCCTGCACGTAGTCTTGCGGAACACCGGTGCCGGTGTGGTAGCTCACGGCAAGGCCTTCCATGGATGTTCGGTTGCCCTGATTGGCGGCCATGCGCGACCAGCGCAGAAATTGAGCCAGGCTGCGGACGAGGCCGCCTTCACCTTTGAGGTACGCCTGGGCGAGCACTGACTGAGCGAGCGCGTTGCCCTTCTCTGCAGCCGAGCGTGCCCAGCGAACGGCTTCGGTGGCATCCTTCGCGATGCCGTCGCCCGCCATCAAGGATTGTGCGAGCGTAGCCTGCGCAGAAACCGATCCTGCGGCCGCGGCAGTTTGCCAATGCTGGACGGCCAGTTCGGCGTTTTTTGGGACAGACTCACCGAGCCGGTGCATCAATCCGAGCCAGAACCAACCCTCCGCATGATCCTGGTCGGCAGCCGCTTTGAACCATCGATTCGCTTCGTCGACATTTCGATCGGGATTCGACGGATTGCGCAGAATCTGTCCAAGAAGGAGCTGGGCACGCACGTCGGCGGCTTCGGCGAGCGGGCGCAATCTCGATACGGCCTCGGCGAAATTGCCGCTCGCCAGCGCCTTGACGGCGCCTGGGTAATCGGCCCGGGCGGGATGGATGCCCGCACCCAGGGCTGCGATGCACACGCAGACGATCAGCTTCCGTAGCGTGCGATGCGAAGATGGCGGTACGGCGAAGCTGCGCACCGTACCGCATCGGCTGCCGTCTCTCGGGCGAAACGGCGACCGGGTCATCGCTATTCCCAAAGCCCTTCGGGTACCGGCAAGCCTTTGAGCTGCTCGGTGGTCAAGGGGCGATCCGGCGCAATGCCAAAGCGTTCCAGCACGGCGGCGAGCTGGCGGGTGTGCTGGGCAGAATGCCATGTCGTGCGCTCGAACACATCGTGCGCGATCTGGTTGCCGTAGTACGTACCGATCTGCTTTTCCAGATTCCGGTCGGCGTTCGATGCCCACCATGCCGTGAGCCTTTCACGGATCTGTTGTCCGTAGGCAACGACATCGGCCGGGGTCTTTACGCTGTCGGGCGGATCGGTATTGGCGATGGTGTTGTTGTATTCCTCGCCGCCGTAGGCGATTAGGAAGGCTTCGCCGATGCGGAAGATATGGAAAATGAAGGGATGCAGTATCCGGGGCCGGTTCGGAATCACACGTTCGCCCAGCTTGTCGGCGGGAAGCTGCAGGACGAGTCGCTGTGCGGTTTCCAGGATGGCGTCGTAACGTGCGGCCAGTTCTGCAGGCGTCAATTGCTCCCGGTTGAGTTGAACGCCGAGAAACTTGGCGACGTCCTTCAGATTTTGGGCGAACGTATAGCTCTCGCCGACTGCGACCACGGGGACGTTGCGCAGGCCCATGGCCTTGAGCTGATCCATGCCGCCGGGCGTGTTGAAGACGTCGATGACGTCGAAGTCTTTGACCGTTTGCGAAAGAAACTCTTTCGTCTTGAGGCAGCTGCTTCACCCGGGTTGGGTGAATAGTCGAACGCGTTCCATGTTGCGCTCCGCGAAGGGGGGGTATCGAAGGCTATCGTGGCGCCGTGAACCACGTCAACAGGGATACTCCGCGAGAGGAAGAAGAAATCACGTTGCGGCTGTGTGTTCGATGATTCCGCCGCCCAAACAGACTTCGCCAGCGTAGAGCACGGCGGATTGGCCGGGCGTCGCGGCCCATTGTGGGGTATCGCAGATCATGGTGCAGCGATCGCCGGCGATGCTTTCAATGCGACAGGACGTATCGGTCTGGCGGTAGCGGGTTTTGACGGTATACGTGATTTCCCCGCGTGGTTGTGCGTTGATCCAACTGAGGCGAATCGCGGTGACCCGCTTGGCGAGCAGCAGGGGATCGTCGTGCCCCTGGACGACGACCAGCCGATTTTTTGCCAGCTCCTTGCCGGCGACGTACCAGGCCTTGCCCGTGCCGCCGGCGCGGCCGCCGATGCCCAAACCTTGCCGCTGGCCGAGGGTGTAGTACATCAATCCCATGTGGCGACCGAGGATCTCGCCGGTCGCCGTGCAGATGTCGCCGGGATCGGTGGGCAAGTATCGATTGAGGAACTCCCGAAACGGCCGTTCTCCGATGAAGCAGATGCCGGTGCTGTCGCGCTTGTCGTGGACGGATAGCCCGCATTGCCGCGCGAGCTGCCGGACCTGCTTCTTTTCGAGTTCACCGATCGGAAACATGGCCCGGCCGAGTTGTGCCTGATCGAGGCGGTAGAGGAAGTAGCTCTGGTCCTTGCCGGCGTCGAGCCCGCGCAGTAGCTCGACGCCACGCGGGCCTTCTCTCAGACGCGCGTAGTGGCCCGTAGCAATACGCGTAGCACCCATGCTTATCGCGTGGTCGAGGAAGCAGCGGAACTTGATTTCTGCGTTGCACAGGACGTCGGGGTTTGGGGTGCGGCCCGCCCGATACTCGGCGAGGAACTCCGCGAACACCCGGTCCTTGTACTCGGACGAGAAGTTCACGACTTCGATATCGATGCCAAGGCGGTCCGCGACGGCGACGGCGTCGACGAGGTCGGTTCGAGACGCGCAGTACTCGTCATCGTCGTCGTCTTCCCAGTTCTTCATGAAAATGCCGAGCACATCGTAACCTTGCTGCTTGAGCAGCCAGGCGGCGACCGAGGAGTCCACGCCTCCGGACATGCCGACGACGACGCGCTCCTTCACGGTTCGTCCTCGCGAAGCATTCTCGGAGGGGCGTAGCGGCCGCCTAGCCGCCTGTCGGACTGGATTTCGCGCGCTGCGTTGTGCCCAGAACGAGCGCAAGGTAGGCGCTCGGCGCAGTCCAATATCGCGGATACTGGCAAGACGAGCAACGACGCATGCGCTCGTTCTGGGCACAACCCGAAGGGACGGGGCGCTTTTCGCGCAGGGCGGTGTCGGCCGCCTTGCCGATATTCTCGATATTGGCTGCGTCGTCCTTCTAGCCCTGCACGAAAAGCACTCCCGTCGCAGTCGTGAAATCCAGTCCGACAGGCGGCTAGTGTCCTGTGTCGGAGATTCGTAGCAGAAGTGCGGGTCGCTACCATCGGTCCCATGCGTGGGAAAAGTGTCGAAATCGGCGCCAGACGCGAATGAAACCGCGCCTAAGTTGGACACCTGGCGAGGATTTCCAACAAAGCATAGCGTCGATTCTCGGCGCTTTTATGGCACGAATCTCCGACACAGGACACTAGGACGTTGTCGATGAGCATCATGACGGTGCGGGCTGCAATGTCTTTCGCGCCTGGAGGCTCAGCGGCTATTTCTTGGCCTTGTTGCCCTTCTTCGCCTTCTTGGCGGGCGTGGCCTTTTTGCTCTTCCTGGCGGGGGCGGTGGACTTCTTTGCGGACTTGCTTTTCTTTGCCGCGGGCTGGTTCTTTGCGGCAGACGATTTCTGCGCGGCGGTTGCGCTTCTATTTTCAGCCGATCGCTCTTCAGCGTGTGCCGGCATGGTATTGAACGTGGCGATGGAGGCGAATCCAATCAGGACGGCAACGAGGATGCCTTTCATGTCATTTCTCTGAAGACGGATGGATGATGTATGTAATGGTCGGACTCCACACGAGTATCGCCGACAACAGCGTTCCCGCGCAGTAGTGTTTCGCCCACGTAAACAAAATGCCCAGCGCGATCACGCTGGGCATTCGATTTGCTTTGGGTGTTGCGGGTGCCGGTGGGCGTTAGTTGGGGACTAGCCTGCGGCCTGAATATTGGAGGCCTGCTTCCCCTTGGGCCCCTGAGTTACTTCAAAGCTAACTTTCTGGCCTTCCTTGAGGGTCTTGAAGCCGCCCATTTGGATTGCCGAAAAATGTGCGAACAAATCTTCGCTGCCATCGTCAGGAGTAATGAAGCCGTACCCTTTTGCGTCGTTAAACCATTTAACCGTACCCGTAGCCATGCGCGCCTACCTCACGAAAGTAATCGGGCGGGGAGCCCGTAACCTGTTTGAGATTCAAGACCGCGCATCGGAAGAACCGGTACAGCAGATTACCTTGAAGCCAAACACCCTCGCGCGTTCTAGGTCATTTGTGTCCGGAAGTCAAGTTCTTTGAAAGATGGCATGGTTCATCACTGGTGGCCTTGAAAAAATCCTTTTAATGGTCAAAATAGCTTCCAGTGGAGCGCATTCCCATTTAGCAGACGGTCATGGCAACTCGGCAGCGCGACAGCACGATCCTCGAACCTTCGAAGGCAAAGACGAAGCCGCCCAAGATGTTCAAGGTGATGATTTTGAATGATGACTACACCCCGATGGATTTCGTGGTCGCGGTCTTGCAGACTTTTTTTTCTCTCAGCAGGGAACGGGCGACACAAGTCATGCTCAAGGTGCATCGAGAAGGCATGGGCGTTTGCGGCGTGTACTCCCGCGACGTTGCCGCCACAAAGGTGGAACAAGTGACGGCTTTTGCGCGTCAGCATCAGCATCCGCTGCGTTGCGTCATGGAGGAAGCAGAATGATTGCCCAGGAACTCGAGGTAAGCCTTCACATGGCGTTCATGGACGCCCGACAGAAGCGCCATGAATTCATAACCGTGGAGCATCTGCTCCTCGCAATGCTGGACAACCCGACCGCCGCTGAAGTCATGCGTGCGTGTGCGGTCGAGGTCGACGACTTGCGCAAGCAACTC
>JBIKKL010000311.1:0-5986 GCA_044360365.1 Burkholderiales bacterium
AGGAACTTGATTTCGCCGTACCAGCGAAATACGCGCGACTTCACCCGCCACTCTATGAGGGCCGGCAGTACCTTGAACGCCGGCACCAGCACGGCGAAGAGGGGTACGAGCAGAACCAGCATGCGTTCGAGCAGGTTCGCCAGCCAGAATGGCAGATAGCGCCGCAGGAACGGCGGCCCGCTCTGATAGTAGCGCTGCGCCTGGTCGCTCAGCATGAATTCCGACTCGCGTGCGGCCGGGAATTCCCTATGCTTTTGCAGAATGCCGGATCCGGAGTGGATCTCTGCGGCGGCGTGCAGCATCAGGAAAGCCAGCGCCGGATGGAAATCTTCGCGAACCACGAGGGTTGCCGTGGCGGCCAGCAGCGTCACGTCGCGGGGCGGAATTTGCGCGGCCAAATCGATCACGCCCCGCGGCAGCGTCAACGCCGACAGATGCGGATAGCGGCGACTGAATGCCTCGGCATTCGAGACGCTGAGCAGTCGTACGCCCTCGGTGCGGATCAGGCGCTGCACGATGGGAGCATCCGGTGCGCCGACGACGAACGCCGCATCGATCCTTGCCGCAGCGAGGTTGTCGGCGGCGGTGTTGCCACCCTGGACCAATACCGTGATCGAAGGCTCCTTCAGACCGACGGACTGCAGCAGTTGCAGGGCCAGCGCCTTCGTGCCGCTGCCTTCGGTGCCGACGGCGATGCGCTTGCCCCTGAACTGATTGAGCAACGTCAACTCCGTGGCGCCACGGTAGAAGATCCACAACGGCTCGTAGTAGATGCTTCCCAACGAGTGCAGCGTCGGTTCGAGTTCGTTGCCTGCCGTGCCGCTTTGCACGAACGCGACATCGACCCCCGACGACGGATCTCGCAATCGTGCGAGGTTGTCCATCGATCCGGCTGAAGGCTTCAGTTCGATCGTGACGCCGTCGCGGGCAAGGATCTCCCGATAGCGCTCCGCGAACAGGTGATATGCGCCGCCGGATGCGCCGGTCGACATGACGAAGCTGTCGGGCGGTGCCGGGCGGATGTAGCGCGATGCGATCCAGAACGCGGCCAGGATGATCAGCAGGCCAGGCAACACGACGGTTGCCGTTTCCCTCAGCGCAGCGCGGTCGATCCTGAAGCCGAAGCGGGATGCCCCCTCGCTGCGATGCAGGAACTTGCGGATGCGGCGGGGTGCTGCGGGGCGGGACTCCGGTTGAGTGCTCACGGGGCAGACGTGTATAGAGGATGGTTGGTGACAGTTCAACTTGCCGATGATACGGCAAGCTCGGGGCGCGCAGGACGTGACCGCAACCGTGCTGCTGGACGCGACTTCGGTGCGCAGCTAAGCTTCGCGGCGCACCGACCACTTCCTGGAGACGAGCGATGGGGCACGATCAACCGGCTGCTGCAACGATTGCCGAGCAGGACATTCCTCCGCTCGGATACGAGCCGGAGCCCGACATCTTCCAACTGCCTGCGGGCGTTAACTTCGGAGCCTGTTCGGGCGTGGCCGTCGATTCCCGAGGTCACATCCTCGTGTTCCATCGCAGCCAGCAGTCGCTGCTGGAGTTCGATCCGAACGGTACTTACGTCGGCTGTCTCGCACAGGATCTCTTTACGCGGCCCCACGGATTGCGCGTCGACCACGAGGACAACATCTGGGCCACCGATATCGGTTCGCACATCGTGGTGAAGATGAACCGGCGCGGACGCATCCTCATGGTGCTCGGCATCAAGGACTCGAATGCCGACTGGCATCATGCCGGTCATCTGCGCGGATTCGACGAGCCCAACGATGTCGCGTTCGGGCCCGACGGCGAGATCTACGTCTGTCAGGGGCATGGCAAGGCCGTTTCGCGCGTGCTGATGTTCAGCGCCAACGGCGACTTCATCAAGACGTGGGGCAAGGAAGGCACGGGAACCAGCGAGTTCAACCAGCCGCATTCCATCGTGTCGACCTCCGATGGGACGCTATACATCGCCGACCGATCGAACCAGCGGATTCAGGTGTTCGACCGGCAAGGGACGTATCTGCGCGAGTCACCCCATCCAGGGACGCCGTGCGGACTGTGCATGTGCCGCGACCAGAAGCACATGTTCATGGCGCACGGCCATGCAGGCAAGGTGATGAAGCTCGATCTCGCGGGCAAGGTGCTCGGCATCACCGGCAGCCAGGGCAAGGGGCCGAACCAGTACGGCGAAGCCCACTACATTGCGATCAGCAACGACGAGCGGCGGATTTTCGTCGCCGATACGCTCAACTGGCGGGTGCAGACGCTGGTGAAGTCGAGCTGATCAGAGTGCTTCAAGCCCGGTAGGCGCGAAGTACGCTGATTGCGGGGCGCGGCGGGCTCGCCACGGCACGACCATCCGTTCTTCGTCGCCTTTGTTCGGTTCCGGGCGCAGCGCGATCCGCGCTTCGCCTTCGATGACATCGCCATTCACCTTGCCGACGAACTCGTGGCGGGCGAACCCGGCACCGTCTATCGTCATGTCGAGCAGTATTCGGACGTCGGCGCCCGAGACCTTGACTTCACGCAGGATGGCACGCCGGTTGCCCACGCGGACGAACCCCTCGGCCTTTTGAAAGTGCTGCTCGAAAACGGCGCCATACGAGCGCGACTGGCCGCGAACGCCGATGTCCCACGTCCAGTTTCCCTGAAGTCGTGCCGGCACGACCCACAAGCTGATCTGCGATCCGTCGGTGTCGACGCGGTCCGGCTGCCAACTTCCCAGATCCCAGACGTTCGTGACGACCCGGGTTCCGGGGCGGGCTTCGGCAAGGATCTTGGGGCGCAGCATCGTCTGCATCTCCGGCCACAGCCACATGAAGATCACCGAGACTTGGGAGAGATCCGCGTCGAAGACGTTCTGACGCATGAACCGCACGCGCTCGCCGACGCCAGCCTTGTTGGCGGCCGCGGTGGCTTCGACGACCAGCTTCGGATCGATGTCGACGCCGACGCCCTCGATCTTCGGGTGGGCGAGTGCGGCGCCGATGACGATACGGCCGTCGCCCGAACCGAGATCGATCACCCGATCGCCGTCGCGCAGTTCGGCGAGTTTGATCATGCGCTCGACATTCGTCGGGTCACTGCCGACGAAGATCGAGAAACGCTCCTGGCCAAGGCATACGGCGGGAATCGCGAGATACAGCATTGACAGATAAAGGAAGAGTTTTCGCAGCATGGTGTCGTCTTACTTTCGATCGAAAATCGGGATTCCGACCGGCGCGAAGAACGGCGAGGTCGGGACGCGTTGGGCCTTCCAGGGGAGGACGCGCGTATCGAGCTTTTCGTCCTCCTCCTCGTCGGGTTTGGGCGGCAGCGTGATCTTGACGACGCCTTCCATGGCGTCGCCGTTCACGCGGCCGGTGAATTCGTGACGCGTGAAGCCCAGGTCAGGCAGCGTCATCATCAGGACAAACGAGATCTCCCGGCCGCGCAAAGAAAAATCGTGAAAGATTCCGTGCCGACTCTGCGCACGCACGACGCCCTCGACCTTCTGAAACTGCTGCTCGAACACGGCGGCGTAGTCGAGCTTGTGGCCGGCAATGTCGAGTTGCCAGTTCCAGTAGCCGCCTACCTTCGCCGGCACGATCCACATGTGCACTTCTGGCGATTCGGTCTCGCTCGCGTCAGGCTGCCAACTGCCGAAGCCCCATAGGGCAGCGACGACCCGAGTCCCTGGTCGTGCCTGCTCGAGAATCTTCACGCGAAGCAGGCGCATCAGTTCGGGGAAGAACCACATGAAGATCACGTCGACTTTCGATAGATCCGCATCGAACGCATTCTGATGCAGAAACGAAACGCGATCGGCGACGTTGAGCTTCTCCGCCTGCTCGTTGGACTGCGCCACCAGGCGCCCGTCGATGTCCACCCCGATGCCGCGCACCGTACCGTTCGATTGTGCCGCCGCGAAGACGATGCGGCCGTCGCCCGAACCCAGATCCATCACTGTTTCCCCGTCGCGCAGGCCGGCCATGCGAACCATGCGATCCACCGTCGCGGGCGCGCTGCCCACGAACAGGGAAAAGCGCTCCTGGGCAGCGACCGGGTCGAATGCAAGCAACATCGTCCATGCGACGAGCGCGCCGAAACAACGTTGCCATGTCCTCATCATGCAGTCTCCCCAGCCTGCTGCTCGTTGTTTGACCTCAGACGGCTCGGGCCCAGAGATCGTGCTCGCCTGCGCGCGTCACTTCGACCTCGATGAAATCGCCGACCGAAGGTTTGCGTGCGCCATTGACGATGACGCTGCCGTCGATCTCGGGGGCATCGGCGGCGCTGCGCGCGATTGCCTTGCGTGCGCTGACTTCATCGACGAGCACCCGCATCCGTCGACCGATCTTCTCGCGCAGTCTGTCTGCGCTGATCTGCGCCTGCACCTGCATGAAGCGCTCGCGTCGTGCCTCCTTGATGTCATCAGGGACGGCGCCCGGCAACGCGTTCGCCGTCGCACCGTCCACGGCCGAGTAGGCGAAGCAGCCGACTCGATCCAGACGCGCCTCGCGCAGGAAGTCGAGCAGCCCCTCGAACTCGGTGTCGGTCTCGCCCGGAAAGCCGACGATGAAGGTGCTGCGCAAGGTGATGTCGGGGCATAGTTCCCGCCAGCGCCGGATGCGGGCCAGGTTGTCTTCGGCATCGGCGGGGCGCTTCATCAGCTTGAGGATGCGATGGTTCGCATGCTGAAAGGGAACGTCGAGGTACGGCAGGACCTTGCCTTCGGCCATCAGAGGGATCACTTCGTCGACGTGCGGGTAGGGGTACACGTAGTGCAATCGGACCCACACGCCGAGCGAGCCGAGCGCGGAGGCAAGTTCCGTCATGCGTGTCTTGATCGGTCGTCCGTTCCAGAATCCCGTGCGGTAGCGAACATCGACCCCGTATGCGCTCGTATCCTGCGAGATGACCAGCAGTTCCTTCACGCCGGCGCGAACGAGATTCTCGGCTTCGTTCATGACGTCGCCGATCGGGCGGCTGACGAGCTTGCCGCGCATGGAGGGAATGATGCAGAAGGTGCACTTGTGATTGCAGCCCTCCGCAATCTTCACGTAGGCGTAGTGCCTCGGCGTCAGCCGGATGCCCTGCGGCGGGACGAGATCGGTGAACGGATCGTGCGGCTGCGGAAGATGATCGTGTACGGCCTGCATGACTTCGTCCAGTGCGTGCGGGCCGGTGACGGCAAGCACACTCGGATGTGCGCTGCGCACGACGTCGCCTTTGGCGCCGAGGCAGCCCGTCACGATGACCTTGCCGTTTTCGTTCAGTGCCTCGCCGATGGCATCGAGCGACTCCTTGACCGCGGCGTCGATGAATCCACAGGTGTTCACGATGACCAGATCGGCTTGGCTGTAGCTCGGCGAGATGCCGTAGCCTTCGGCGCGCAACTGGGTGAGGATGCGTTCGGAGTCGGAGGCGGCTTTGGGACAGCCGAGCGACACGAAGCCGACTCGGGGAGCGGAAGCACTCATCGGTGGTTTGTCTGGTCCTGAATCGCGGACGCGCCTGGAGCTTCCGGCGCGTCATGGGGTGCTGGTTCGGCTGTTCGTCGCAGCCGGGGACTTGTTCGGTGCTAACCCTTTCTGTCGTCGCCTTCCGGAGCCTTGTCGTCGCTGCCGGGCGCGCCCGGATACGCGTTGCCCCCGAATGGCATCCGCGAGAAGAGATCGCGCGTTTGCTGCTGAAACTGATTCTGCATCTGGAGAAAGGCGCTGGCGCTCTGTTCGATGTAGTTCGACATCAATCCCTGCATGGCCGGACCCTGCATCTTGACGAATTCGGACCACGCTTCCGGGTTGAGCATCGTATTCGGGTTGAGTGCACCCTTCGATTGCTCCTGCAGCCGCTGCTGCATCTGCATGAACGTTTGAATGTTCTTCTCGAGGAAGGTTTTCATCATCCCCTGCATGGCGTTTCCGTAGAAGCGAATGATGTGGGACAGCATGTCCGACGAGAACATCGGCGCGCCGGCCGCTTCTTCGTCGAGAATGATCTGCAGCAGGAT
>JBIKKL010000667.1:0-3045 GCA_044360365.1 Burkholderiales bacterium
GCATCATCGTCCCCTATCCGCCGGGCGGCACCAATAACCTGCTCGCTCGACAGATCGGACAAAAGCTCGGCGAGGCATGGGGTCAGCAGGTCCTCGTCGATAACCGTCCGGGCGGAAACACGGTGATCGGGACCGAGCTACTTGCACGCGCCGTGCCGGACGGTTACACGATCATGGCAATGTCGGGCACCCACGTCATCAACGCGCTGCTGCATCCGGCACTTCCGTTCGATGCGCTCAAGGACTTCACCGCGGTGGGCACCATCTCGCGCCAGGAGTATCTGCTCGTCGCGCACCCGGCGCTCCCAGTAAAGTCATTGAAGCAGCTGCTTGCGCTGGCGAAAGCGCGTCCCGGCCAGCTCAACTTCGCCACGTCAGGCAATGGCAGCATCTCGCATCTCGCCACCGAAATGCTCAGCGTGCTGTCCGACACCAAGATGCAGTCTATTCCCTATAAGGGCTCCGGGCCCGCGCTGCTCGACCTGCTTGGCGGACAGGTCCATTTGCTTTTTCAACCACCAGTTGCCGTGATCGGTCACATCAATGCAGGCAAGCTGCGGGGCATCGCGATCTCCGGCGGTGCCCGGACTGCGGTGCTCCCGAATGTACCCACTTTTGCGGAGTCAGGACTGCCCGGTTTCAGCGCGAAGAACTGGAACGGTGTGCTCGCGCCCGCGGGTCTGCCGCGCAATGTTCTGGCGAGACTCGCAACCGATCTTGCCACGGTGATCCAGGCAAGCGCCACGAAGGAGTGGCTGCAAAGCCAGGGCATGGAGCCGTTGGTGAGCTCGCCAGAGCAGTTCACTACCCTGATGACATCCGAGTTGGCCGTCTACGGCAAAATCGTGCGTGCTGCCAACATCAAGATGGGAGGATAGTAGACCGAGTTCGGAGACAGAAGCGATATCGGCCTAGGGAAGCTCTGAATTTCTGTGTTTTCGGGATCTGAAGATTCCGCAGAATGAACTGTGCGGTCGATTTCGGCCGTATTTTGGATGGCTACCCGCCAATGCTGTATTCATGCGGGGTCTTCTTGGCCATTTCCGCGAATCATGGACGCACCATCCCTACGGAGTCGCCATGAGTGTTCGTCGGACACGGTAAATATTGGTCAGCCCGAACAGCGCGTACATCTGGGCGAGGTTCTTCTTCAGCCCGCGGTAGCGAACCTTCGCATGTCCCCACAGTTGTTTGACGACCAGGTACGGGTGCTCCACCGCGGCTCGCACCCGGGACAGCCGACGGTTACATGCACGTTGCGACTTCGTCAAGGGATGGTTCTTCGTGCCGCGTTCATTGACGTTGAACTCGATCCCAGCCGCTTCAGCAGCAGCATTAAGATCCTTCGAATGGTAGGCCGAATCGCCGTGCAAACTCGATTCATCCCCGTGCAGTAATTGCCCCAGCACGTTCACGTTTGCCGTATTGGCAGCGGCGGCCACTACTGTGCACGAGCCCCGAATCGGTGTCCGTCCCCGTGTGCACCTTCATGCCAAAGTACCATTGCTTGCCCTTTCGGGTCTGGTGCATGTGCGGGTCACGCTTATTCTTCGCATTCTTGGTCGAAGAGGGCGCATTGATGATCGTCGCGTCCACCATCGTGCCTTTGCCTACGAACAGACCCCGCTCCGACAGGTAGGCATTGATTTCCACGAACAGCCGCGCCGTAAGCTTGTGCTTCTCCAGCAGGCGACGAAAAGTCAGGATCGATGTCTCGTCTGGAATTACGTCCGCATCGGTTCTCACGCCCGCAAACTGGCGCATCGCGATCGAGTCATAAAGCGCATCCTCCGCGCCAGGGTCGGACAGGTTGTACTACTGCTGCAGGCAGTAGATGCGAAACATGCGCTCCAGCGGCAACGGTGGACGCCCTCCGGTCGGACTGCCCTTCGGATAGTGCGGCTCGATCAGCGCGTACAGCCGACCCCACGGCAACACCTGATCCATCTCGGCCAGAAACTGCTCGCGTCGGGTCTTCTTACCCTTGTCGAAGAACCCCGTCATCGAGAACGACATCTGCTTCATCCGCGCATCTGCCCTCGGTTACTCACCACCTCAACGTTCATGACCGATGATACGATGACCAAACTCGTAGGTAAGTCTGAGTTTCTCTACGTCGAATCTGTTGCCTCGTATCTCGACGGCCGAACTTTCCTTCACATGTTGTGTGGCTTTGGGCAGATTTGGGGCTGCGTCACGAAGTCCGACCCCTGTTCGATGCGGGAGATAGATCGCATACCGATTCCCGGAACAGCGCTTACGAGCCTGCGCCCGCTTACCCAGGGAATGAATGGCGTTGTAGTGGCCAGTCATCCTGCTGCAGCCATGGCCGGCTACGAGGTACTGCGGCGAGGAGGCAATGCGGTCGATGCTGGCGTGGCTACCGGGCTGCGGCTCAACGTCGTGCATTCGCATGAGTGCAGCTTTCTGGGTGTCGGGCCGATGTTGATGTATCTGGCCGATCGCAATGCGATCGTGGAAATCGACGACTTGGGCTGGTGGCCCAAGGCCGCCACACTCGATTACTTCCAACAGCACCACGGCGGCAAGCTGCCGCCAGGCACCTACCGAACGCTCACCCCGGGCGCAGCCGATGCCTGGTTCACCGCACTCGCGCAAACAGGATCGAGCCTCGGTTCGTCGACAAGCTCAAGCGCCGCTTCAGAAGCGCATTCCGACATGCGAAACTGACCGGTACCGAAGTCCGGGTCACAGGCGGATCGACGACCGCACGATGGTCGTGTGCGACGACGACTTCACGGTGCGAGGTGGCACGCCTGGCGCGACAGCGAAGTAGCGACGATCATGGTCGAGCAGTTGAGAGCGAGTTTCGTCTGGCGATCGTGCATCTCGTCGATGTCCGCGCTCCTCATCGAACTGGAAGTGGAGACGTCGGCGACGATACGCGCCGGCATGCGCGCAATGGCAGTGATCAGTCAGACCAAAGTGCCGTGATGCGTGGTGCCCCTACGCCACGTGTTCGACATGGCCGGTGCACCTCACCACCCGTGCGGATGCTTGTCGCTGCGCTACGCCAGCCCGTCG
>JBIKKL010000688.1:0-2922 GCA_044360365.1 Burkholderiales bacterium
GGCGAGGTTTTCCCCTAACATCGTGCCGTTGACCATTCGGAGCACCGGAGATACATTGCCAACAATCGATTATGGTACCGTGACGAACCTATTCGCCCATTCGCGCGCGGATGTAATCTCTAATTTTCGGGGCGAAGTCGCCCGTTCGATACTTGTTCCTGCGGAGCGACGATGAGATCTTCTATTCGGCCCGTACCGGGTTCGATACGTACGATGCGTGCCTGTATGACGCTCGTCGTGGTCCTCACCAGTAGTCTTTGTGCGGCCCAAACCTATCCGGCGAAACCGATCCGGTTGATTGCTGCCTATCCGGCCGGCGGCCCGAGCGACATCGTCGCACGCGCCGTGGCGCAGCGCGTGGGGGAGGTGCTCGGTCAGAGCATCCTTGTCGAGAATCGCGCCGGCGCGGGCGGCAACGTCGGTTTCGAGGCCGGCGCCAAGGCACCGCCGGACGGCTATACCTTGCTGCTCGGCGCGGGAGCGATGACGATCGCACCGGCGATTTACCCGAAGCTCGGCTACGACGTTGTGCGCGATCTAGCCCCGATTGCACTGGTTGCGTCGAGCACGTTCGTGCTCATGGTGCACCCCGCCGTGCCGGCGAGTAGTCCTTCGGACCTGATCCGACTGGCTCGTGCACGCCCAGGCGTGCTGAACGTCGGTTCGGCCGGGCTGGGTTCGCCGCCGCATCTCGCGGCCGAGTTGTTCCAGTCGATGGCCAAGATAAAGATCGTCCATCTGCCCTACAAGGGTGCAACGCCGGCACTGACGGCCTTGTTGGGTGGTGAGACGGATCTCTATTTCGGCGGCATCTCGTCGGCTGTACCGCACGTACAATCGGCGCGGCTGCGGGGTCTGGCCGTGACAAGCAGGAAGCGTGCATCCGCGCTGCCCAACCTGCCCACGCTCGATGCATCGGGTCTGAAAGGATTCGATATCTCGACTTGGTTCGGGTTGATGGCGCCGATGGGCACGCCAGCCGAAATCATTCAACGCGTGCACGCGGCGACCGTCAAGGCCATCGCCCGGCCCGAGATGCAGCAGACGTTGCTGTCACTCGGCTTCGAGCCCGAACCGATGACACCCGAGCAGTTCAGTGCTCACGTCAAGGCCGAGCTGAAGAAATTCGCCGATATCGTGAAGGCATCTGGAGCGAAATTCGAATGATGCGCGGCGATGCACCCGTTGCGGGCTAGGGCACCGGCTTGAGCCCGTCCCAGAAGCGCATCGTGTTCGTCGGTGCCGGCGCCGTCGGCGGTTATGTCGGCGCCAGCCTCGCATCGAAGGGCCACGATGTCACGCTGATCGATCCCTGGGCCGAGCATGTCGATGCGATACGGCGCGAGGGCATGCGCCTGAGCGGCAGCGAGGGCGATCGGCGCATTGGGGTTCATGCCCTTCACGTTGCCGAGATCGGGCAGCTCGCGGCGCGCCCAGCCGACATCGCGTTCATCTGCACGAAGCTCTACGACACCGTCTGGGCAGCTCAGTTGATCCGTCCCCATCTCGCGCCCGACGGCGTGGTGGTGACAATGCAGAATTCGCTGGTCGAAGAGACCGTGGCTCAGGTGATCGGCGGCGATCGCACGCTCGGCGCGATCGCCAGCATGATCGCCGTCGAAGCCGTGGCGCCTGGTCATATCGTGCGCACGCAGATGCCGGGCGGCAGCACCTACACCACGTTTCGGATCGGCGAGAGGAGCGGGATCGCGACGCCGCGCGCGAGCGCAATCGCCCGCCTGCTTTCGGACGTCGACAGTGCGCGGGTTACCACCAACCTGTCGGGCGAGCGCTGGTCCAAGCTGGTTGCGAACTGCATGACATCGGGCCTGTGTGGCGTGCTTGGCGTGAGTCTCAACGACATGATTGGCTGGGCACCGAGCCGGCGCGTGCAGATCCGCCTCGGCGCGGAGGCGATCCGCGTAGGCGAGGCACTGGGCTACGCGATGGAGCCGATCAGGGGCGTGCCAGCGCAGCAGTGGATTGCGGCGGCGGGTGCCGATGTCCAAGCGCTGCAGGCGGTTGAGGCGAAAATGGTGGCGTTCAACGCGCGCCGGACCGGCGAAGGCTGGTCGGGTACCGCACAGGATCTCGCGAAGGGCCGGCGAACCGAGGTCGATTGGATGAACGGTTACGTGGCCGCGAAGGGGGCAGAGGTCGGCGTCCCGGCGCCGACCCATGCAGCCGTGGCCGAACTGGTTCGGCGCATGGAGCGGCGCGAGATCGCGCCGTCACGAATTCACGTGGAGGCGCTTTGAGTTCTGCAGGATCCGATTATGCGGTGGCCATCGACATCGGCGGCACCTTCACCGACGTGACCCTCGCCCATCGCGCGACCGGAGAGCTTTGGCAGGTCAAGGTGCCGACCACGCCTGCGGATCAGTCGGAGGCCTTCGCCGAGGGCATCCGGCGGGTGCTGGCCCTGGCGAGTCTCGACGCGAGCAACATCGATGGCGTCTTCCATGGCACCACGGTCGCGACGAACGCCATTCTCGAGCGCAAGGGCGCAGTGGTCGGGTTGATCACCACGCAGGGTTGCCGATATGTGCTGCACATCGGCCGACACGATGTCGCGAAGAACGCCTATCCGTACTCGTGGATTCGTCCCGAGCGACTCGTGCCGCCGCGCCGCATCGCCGAGGTCGCAGAGCGCCTTCGCGCCGATGGCGCGGTAATCGATTCGGTCGACGAGAAGAGCTGCCGACAGGCGCTCGAAACCCTCGACGAACAGGGCATCGAGTCGCTCGCGGTCTGCCTGCTCCACGCGTACGCCAACCCGGAACACGAAATCGTCGTCAGGCGGCTCGCGCAGGAGATTCTGCCCGGCGTGCCGTGTTCGATCTCTGCCGACATCCTGCCCGTGTTCCGCGAGTACGAGCGCACGACCGCGACCGTACTCAACGCCTACGTGCTGCCGAAAGT
>JBIKKL010000558.1:0-3666 GCA_044360365.1 Burkholderiales bacterium
GACAAACGTCGGCGCAATCCATGTCGAGCGCAATGCATCGAACCATGGCGGCCACGTCGCCGTCTTGCAGACACTGGGATGCGCAATCGTCGCATGCGCGGGCGCACGCGTCGCAGGCTTCGATACAGGACGTGAATTCTCGATGCACGATGACGCTCCACGATGAACGAGATGAGTGTCGTGCGCCTGCATTTCGTGTTCCCGTATTCCGGAGCGCGGAAAGCGGAGAGCGGTATCGGTTCGAGCGACGTCACGGCGAAGGAAGGTGCGGCAGTGGCCTTCGCCGCACAGTACGGCCACTGATGACAACCAAATGACCGAACGCAAAATCTGGCCGCTGCAATAGCGCATACACCGCCTGCCCAGCCCATCCCGGAGGGTAAGGACCTTGACGCAGGAATACGATCGCCGGCGGAGGCGGAACAGCACGCAGAAAAACCAGTTCGCCGTAGTCGCGATCGAAGGTCAGCAACCAGCGACCAGTCCCCACGGCGTGCTTCAGTACGACGCGGTCAGTCGCGCCTGGCATGGATTCAGCTACTGACTCGACGTCCACTCCCAAGGCTCGGAGCGCGAGTACCGAAGGTCGCGGGAAATTCTCGTTGGCCAGTACCCGCACGTTCAGACAGAAGTCTGATCCAACGTGAGGTACGACTCTTCACGCATCACGTCAGCGGCAAATGCAAGCGCGGCAAGAATGTCGTCGCGCGACAGTTGCGGATATGCGTCGATCAACATCTCCGGCGTCCATCCTTGTGCCAACCAGCCGAGAATCAGTTCGACGGAAAGCCGTGTCCCCTTTACGGCCGGTTTGCCGAGCAGGACCTCCGGATCGCTTACGATGCGGTCGCGCCAATTCATGGTCAGCACCTCCTAAGCAAGCTGGCACCCGGTGCGGCATCGAGGCTTTCGCCCGATGCCAGCACGCGGTCATCGAAGGCCACAGAGTATGCGCCAAAGTCCCGGACGGGTGAACTGCCGCGCTCGCTGCGGCCCACTTTGAGGCGGTCGAACAGGGCGTGAGCGTGGGCATTGCCAATGCTCGCTTGCGAGCTCGAACCCGCATAACTCCCAACCCGAGAAATTGTTATTACCCGCTCCCATTGTCGAACTCGATTCGGCGACCACGCAAGCGAATGCGTTTCGCAGGGACAAATGCTTGCACGATCTCACAAACCGGCATAACGTTGATTTCCAACCGTGCCTTGCCCTTCCACCGACGAGATTCAACGTGCCCGCCTCTATAAGCCCCGCCCTCACAATCCAGCTAGCCGACGCCGTCGCCGCGGCCATGCCCACGGCCCAAGCGCTTTTCGACGACCTCGCCCTCAACACCCGAGGCACGAGCGGCATATCGCGCGATCCCTACGGCGCAGGCGAGCAATACGCCTATCAGCTCGTCCAGGCGTGCGCAACGCGTCTTGAGCTGCAGTGCACCTGGGATGCCGCCGGCAACCTCTACATGACGAGGCCAGGTACCGACAGCCAGGCCCCTGCCCTCATCATCGGCTCGCATCTCGATTCGGTGCCGAACGGCGGCAACTACGACGGCGCCGCGGGGGTGATCGCGGGGCTCGCAGTCCTCGAAGCTTTCGGCAGCGCAGGCATCGAGCATCGCGCCGACGTGAGCGTGATGGCGATCCGCTGCGAAGAATCGAGCAGCTGGTTTGCCGGCGAGCATGGCGGGCACCTGGGCAGCCGGATGGCGCTGGGCCTGATCGATCCATCCGAACTCGACAAGGCCGTGCGGCCCGACACCGGCCGCAGCCTCGGTCAGCACATCGCCGACTGCGGCTTCGATCCCGATCGCGTCAAGCGCGGTCCTGCGCACCTCACGCCCGGGCGCATCGGTCGCTACTTCGAGCTGCACATCGAGCAGGGCCCCGTCCTGGAGATGAAAGGTCTCGCCGTCGGCGTCGTCGACAGCATTCGCGGTAATTCGCGTCTGCGCAACTCGCGTTGCATCGGCGCTTACAATCACGGAGGCGCAACCCCGCAGGAGATCCGTGAAGATGCCGTCATCGCCACGTCGGATCTGGTGATGCGCGTGCATCGCAAATGGGAAGAACTGCATGCGCAAGGCAAGGATCTGGTATTCGCGTTCGGCAAACTGTCGACCGACCCGGAAGTCCACAGCCTGTCGAAAGTGCCCGGCGAAACCCGTTTCGCGCTCGACATTCGAAGCGGCAGTCCTGAAGTGCTCGGGATCATGCGCGCCTTCGTGACCGAGCAGGCAAAGCTCATCGAAGCCGAACACCGGGTGCGATTCGAACTCGACGAATTCACGCTGAGCACGCCGACGGTGCTCGACCCAACGCTTGTCGCCACGCTGCGCGAAGGCTGCGAAGCCCTCGATATGCCGCTCTACGAGATGGCGAGCGGCGGCGGACACGACGCGCAGGAGTTCACACGCGCCAGTATTGCTTCGGCCATGGTGTTCGTGCGCAACGCCAACGGCAGTCACGTCGCCGAGGAAGCGATGACGATGAGCGATTTCGAACGCGGAACGCAGTTGCTGGCTTGGGCGGTCGCCGCCGAGGCGAATCGCTGACGCACCGAAGCATCCATGTCGCACCGACCGTCGACCCTGCCCCGACCCTGAGTCGACCCCGGGGTCGACTCAGGGTCGACGAACACAGGGGAGTACACACGATGTCCATGAAACGGAAAGTCGCCCGGGGAATCGCCGGCGTCGCGCTATGCGGGATCAGCATGGGCGCCGTCGCTCAGCAGTTTCCGACGAAGCCGATGCGCTGGATCTGTCCCATCGCGGCCGGCGGCGGCGCGGATCTCACGACCCGTCTGATCGCCCAGCATGTGAGCGAGCAGGTCGGTCAGCAAATCGTCGTCGACAATCGCACTGGCGCCTCGGGCAACATCGGCACCGAGATCGCCGTTCGGGCGCCGGCCGATGGCTACACGCTCGTGACGATCACGGCGTCGTTCCCTGCCAATCACGCGACGATGAGCAAGAATCCGTACGATCTCACCGGCGATCTCGCCTATGTCAGCCAGATCTCGGCGCAGCCGTACATCCTGCTGGTGCACGCATCCATCCCGGCAACGACGGTCAAGGAGTTCGTCGCGCTCGCCAGGAAGCAAGCGAAGCCGTATGTCTACGGCTCGTCGGGCATCGCCACGCTACAGCATATGGCCGGCGTGATGTTGGGCCTCAATACGGGCGCGCAGGTGACGCACGTCCCCTACAAGGGCGGTGCGCCGGCCTTGCAGGATCTGATCGGGGGACGACTGCAGTTCTTCTTCGGCGTGATCCTCTCCAGCATGCCGCATATCAAGTCCGGCAAGGTCAACGCCCTCGCGGTCACCTCGTCGACCCGCTCGCCGAGCTTCCCGGAGTTGCCCACGATGATCGAGGCCGGCGTCCCAGGTTTCATCGTCGACAACTGGTATGCGGCGGCCGTCCCGGCGAAAACGCCGCCAGCGATCGTCGCCCGGCTCAACGCCGAAATCGTCCGTGCGGTCAGGAACCCTGCTGTAGAGCAGCGCCTGCGCACCGACGGCTCCATGGCAGTAGGCAATACGGCGCAGGAGATGACGAGCGTCGTGCGCGGCGATCTTGCACGGTGGCAGAAGATCGTGAAAGAGGCGGGCATCAAGCCGGACTCCTGATGGCGTCCGGCGTGAAAGGTAAACGGTGACGCTCGT
>JBIKKL010000032.1:0-16435 GCA_044360365.1 Burkholderiales bacterium
CGATTGGGTTGTCGACCACCGGCGCCCCAGGTAGCAAGCAGGCACCGAATGGTAGTAGATTGGCGGCCTGTGGTCCCATGGTGCAGTGTCGCTGACAAGCTGCGGGACCAATCCGCTGCCCACGCCAGGGAGGAATCATGACCGCCCAATCCGCCGACCCGATCGACGACGTTCGAGTGCGTGAAATCGACGAGCTCATCACGCCGGAGCAACTGCTCGACGAGCTGCCCGTCACGCCGCAAGCCAAGCAGACGACGCGCCTCGCGCGCCAGGCGATCCATCGCATTCTCGCCGGCGGCGACGATCGCCTGATCGCGATCGTCGGTCCCTGCTCGGTCCACGATACGCATGCGGCGATGGAGTATGCGAAGCGCCTTCGCCAGGAAGCCGAGCGCCTGAAGGACGATCTGCTGGTCATCATGCGGGTCTATTTCGAAAAGCCCCGCACCACGGTGGGCTGGAAGGGCCTCATCAACGATCCCGGGCTCGACAACACGTTTCGCATCAACGACGGCCTGCGACTGGCTCGCCGTCTGCTGGTCGATGTCAACGAACTCGGCCTGCCGACCGGCAACGAATTTCTCGACCCGATCACCCCGCAATATCTCGCCGATCTCGCGAGCTGGGGCGCCATCGGCGCGCGCACGACCGAAAGCCAGGTGCACCGGGAGCTGGCATCGGGCTTGTCGTGCCCGATCGGCTTCAAGAACGGAACCGACGGCAACGTGCGCATCGCGGTCGACGCCATCCGCGCTGCGCGTCATCCGCATCGATTCGTCGGCGTGACGAAGGCCGGGCGCTCGGCCGTGGTCGAAACGTTGGGCAACGAAGACTGCCATGTGATTCTTCGCGGCGGGAAGGAACCGAACTACGACGCGGCGTCCGTCGCTGCCGCCTGTGCCGAACTGGCTGCCGCCGGTCAGCCGCCTCAGGTGATGATCGATGCGAGCCACAGCAACAGCCGCAAGCAGCATCGGCTGCAGATCGACGTCATGCAGGATGTCGGCCGTCAGGTGGTCGCCGGCGACCGGCGCATATTCGGCATCATGCTCGAATCGAATCTGGTCGAAGGGCGTCAGGATCTCGTGCCGGGGAAGCCGCTCACGTATGGCACGAGCATCACGGACGCCTGCATCGGCTGGGATGAAACGCTCGGAGTGCTCGATGTGCTGGCAGAAGCAGTGCGTCAGCGACGACTCAAGCTCGCCCAGGCAGATTGAACGGCCTTGGGCCTCGCAGATTGGCTGCGAGCATCAACGCGTGGAATCGGCCATCCACAGCATTTGCTGCGTCTGTGCGAGCAGGCGTCCGGATTCGCTCCAAACCGCACTGAACTGATCGACGTAACCCGCCGCAGCGAGACTCGCTCGCGTATCGATCAGGCAGTAGCCGTCTCCGGCGTCTGCGTAATCCGCGGCACTTGCGCGGAAATACACCGAATACGCGACCGTCGACACCGGCACCTGCCCCGCGAGCCGAATCCAGGGGGAGGGAAACGGGGTGTCGCACATGGCCGTGAGGGCAATCGCATCGAGCGGGCGCGGCTGCGCATCGCGAATCCAAAGCCGTGAATCCATCGTCTCGGCCTGCGAGAACAGCACACCGCTGACCGCCCGGAACACGTACTGGTCGACCCAGGCCACGGGCGTGCGCGGATTGTCGTAGACCGGCACCAGATCTGGGGCGGGCACCGTCGGAAACGAAGCATCCTGCAGCACGATGCTGTTTCGGTCCACCGTCATCGTCACCTGTGCGTGCGCGCAAATGCGGCCTTTTTGCCAAACCTCGCTGCGCCAGAATCCGACCGAACGGTTCTGCCGCAGCGGATAGACACGGACCTCGAGCAGGTCGTCGTCCATTGCACCCATGAACAGCGCATCCAGTGCGAGCGGTACACCGCGCACTTCGTTCACCGACGTCACACCCTTCAGCAACAGGGCGGCGATCCAGCCCCCGAAGGGCCCGATGGCGTTGCGATAACGCTCGCTGGCGCGGCAGACGAATGCAGCAGCCGCACCATGCGGTGCGGGCTCGATTCGATCGAGTTGGAGGGAAGCATCGAGTGCGTGCATGACGTTCTGGTCTCTTGTTAGGGATGGGTCGATATCAGTATCCGAGGCAACGCAATGTACGCGAAGCCGACGACGATGGCGACGCCGATCAGGTTGAGCAGGAAGCCCGCCTTGCACATCTGCGGGATGGTCACCTGCCCCGTACCGAACACGATGGCATTGGGCGGTGTTCCGACGGGCAGCATGAACGCGAGGCTGGAGGCAAGCGTACAGGCAACGACGAGTGTCATGGCATCGATGCCCAGTACGGGAGCCAGGGCGGCAAGGATCGGAATCATCGTGGCGACCTGGGCTGTATTGGACGTCACCTCGGACAGAAACGTACTCGCCGCCACTGCTGCAACCAGCACAGCCCACAGCGGCCAACCCTCCAGTCCGCGTGCCTGACTGCCGAGGAAGTGGGCGACACCCGTGGCCTCGATCGCCGCGGCCAGGGCGAGTCCGCCGCCGAAAAGCACGAGCACACCCCACGGCAAGGTCTGGGCCGTGCGCCAATCCATTGCACAGCGGGCGGCGCCGCGCTCGACGGGGAGCAAGAACAACGCCAGCGCGGCCGCAACGGCGATCCCGGCATCGGTCAATCCGCGCAGCGGGCGCGCCCCATCGATCTCCCAGCCGACGAGCAGGGGACGCGTAATCCAAAGCAGCACCGTTGCGCCGAATACCCAGAGCGTCACCCGCTCGCCGCGCGAGAGCGGCCCGAGACCGCGCCACTGGGATGCGATCCAGTCGCGCCCTTGCGGCGCCGCCGAGAGCCGGAACCGAAACAGGACCCTCGTCAGCAGCCAGCACGTCAGCGGAAGGAATACCACGACCACAGGCAAGCCGATGGCAAGCCACTCGAAGAACGACACGCTGCGGCCATACGTCTGTTCGATGAAACGCACTGCGATGCCGTTCGGCGGTGAGCCGACGATGGTACCGATACCGCCGATGGACGCCGAATAAGCAATCGCCAGCAGGAGCGCGAGCGCGAAGTTGCGGTGATCAGGATCGACGCCACCCGCCGGGGTCGCGGGTTTCGCATACAAGGCGATCACGGATTGCGCGATGGGCACCATCATCGCGGCTGTCGCCGTGTTCGAGACCCACATGCTCATGAATGCAGTTGCCGCCATCATGCCGGCCACGATGCGCGTGGGACGATCACCGACCATGCGCAACGTCGCAAACGCGATGCGCCGATCGAGCCCCCAGCGTTGAATCGCCGCGGCGAGAACGAAGCCGCCCAGGAACAGGAAAACGACATCCGATCCGTAAGCGGACGTGGTCTCGCCGATCGATGCGATGCCGAGCAACGGGAACGCGACGACGGGGAGCAGGGCCGTTGCTTCGATGGGCACCGCTTCGGTCATCCACCAGACCGCCATCCAGCACATCATCGCCAGCGCACCACGGCCCGCCGGAGATAGTGCATGCGCGGCCCCGTCGGCGGCCACATAGGTTTCGGGCAGGAGCGCGTAACAGATCACGGCCGCGAGCGGTCCGCCCCATCGACCCACTCGACGAACGATCACAGCCAGATCGTGATCCGCTTCAGGCATCGTCGCGTGAGTCGCTTTGGATCGATCAGGCGATTCGTCCATCGATGACGCCACCGCCGGCGATCAATGCCTGGATGCGCTCATCGGCCAAGCCGGCATCGCGCAATACATCGATGCTGTCCTGACCGAGTTTCGGCGCCCCGCGTACTTCCGCGCGAGGGCTGAAGCTCGTCTTGTTCGGCAGCCGCATGTTGCGGACTTTGCCCTCCGTCGGATGCTGCAGGCTTTGAAAAAAGTTCGCGTCGGCCAGATGCGGATCCTCCAACAGCGATTCGATCGTGTTGTAGGGCATCGCCGGCACGTCGAGCGCGTCGAGAATCGCGACCCACTCGGCCGTGGTCTTCGCCTTCATGCCCTCCGCCCGAATGGCGAAGTATTCCTTGACGTTTTCGAAGCGCGCAGCGACGGAGCTGAAGCGCGGATCGCTCTTCAGCTCCGGACGCCCGATGGCTTCGAAGACACCGAAGGCCTGATCGTTCGTGTTGGCCGAGATGCAGATCCACGAATCCCTGGTCTTGATCGGAATGGCATTCGGATCCATCAGGCGCGGATCGCCCATTGGGCCGAGCGGCGGATCGAACGTGTTGAGGTACATATGCTCTTCCAGCACGAACTTGACCATGTTTTCGAACATCGGAATCTGGATCGAAGCGCCCTCGCCCGTCACGCCGCGATGGTAAAGCGCGAGCAGGATCATCTGCGTTGCGATCAGGCCCACCGTGCGATCCGCCATGACGATCGGCAGGTACCTCGGCTCTCCGTACGCTTTGTGATTGAGCCCGGCGATGCCTGCCGAACCCTGGATGATCGCGTCATAGGCGGGCTTGTTTCGGTAGCGCCCGTCCTGGCCGAAACCGAACATGCCGACGTAGACGATCTTCGGATTGATCGCCTTCACGTCTTCATACGCGAGGCCCAGCCGCTTCATCGCCGGCGGACGAATGTTCCAGACCAGCACGTCGGCGGTCTTCAGCAGGGCCTGCAGCGCCTCCTTGCCCCCGGGCTTCTTGAGATCGAGGGCAAGCGAGCGCTTGTTGCGGTTCAAATGCAGAAACTTTCCCGACATGAGCGGCGTCACGCCGCGACCTGCAATCGTTCGCGCGATATCGCCCCCGGGCGGCGCCTCGATCTTGATGACATCGGCGCCATAGTCCGCCAGCATTTGCGTGCAAAGCGGGCCGACCACCACCGAGGTCATGTCGACGACGCGTATTCCTTCGAGGGGTGACTTCATGGCGTGCTCCGGTTGCTCGTTCTTCCATTGTCTGCACGGGTCGGTTCGACGACGCGAACCGCGGCCCACCGCAGCGGTCGATCCGTTTCGCTGCTCGTCATCTTGCCTTCGATCCGACCGCCCGTGACGCGCCCGGTGTAGTCCATGCGTATGCCGTAGTCGGCCCGCTGCTGGTGCAGGAGCACGAAAGACAGATGATCACCGCGCAGGGTGACGTTGCGCATTCGAAGTCGATGCTCGCCGAACGACACGAGGCCCGTCACCCGCTGGAACTGCTGGTTCATGTCGAGACGGGCCTGCACCGTGCGGCCTTCGTAGTGCAAGGGAATGCGCCAACTTCCCGCCACCTTGGCAGGCACGATCCACAAACGCAAGATGCTGGCCGTGCTCGTATCCACTTCGTCCGCTTCCCACTCGCCCATATCGAACGCGTTGGCCACGATGCGCGTGCCCGGGGCAAGGCCGAGCAGGCTCGGCCGAAGTCGCAGGTTGAGCTCCGGCAGCAGGTACAGCGCCACGACACTCGCCGAGCGCAAATCCGTCTTGAAGATATCCTCGACGTGGAACCGGGTGCGATCCGACACGCCCGCCTGGACGGCACGCGTCTTCGCAAGCTGCACCATCTCGGGATTCAAGTCCACGCCCACCCCGCGTGCGCCGTGCGACTTGGCTGCGGCAATCACGATCCGTCCGTCGCCGCAGCCCAGATCGATGACCATATCGTCGGCGCGGACCTGGGCGAGGGCCAGCATCTTCGCAACGGCCCGCTCGGCGGTCGGCACCCAGATCACGTCCTTGCCCGCCTGACCCACATGCGGCTCGAATTGCCCGGCTGCCATCGCGGCAGGTGCTAACAACATCACACCCGAACAAGCAACCGCGATGGAGAAGCGTACGAGATCACGCATGCCGCTGGCCAAAAGGGGAGACGAACTTCCAGGTTCTCGCCGGAACGAATCCTGGTCACGAGGGGGGAAAATATAGCACGCAACTGTCGTAGTCCCGGGTCAACGCTCGTCCGCCTGCGGCCGTTATTCCCTGCGTGCCGTGCACCATCGTCCTCGCCCAACTCCGCCACTTCGACTCGAACTCGGGGGGTTTTCACGGGTACCATCTGCTAACATTGGCTGCTCAGGGAAGGCTCGCCAATTGAAAGTATTCGATCTGCTGTGCGCCAACGATCACCGTTTCGAGGGCTGGTTTTCCTCGGCAGCGGATTTCGACCAGCAACGCGAAAGAAGCATCATCGCCTGCCCGATGTGCGGTGACACGCATGTCGTGAAAGTGCCCGCGGCGACGTACGTCAACACCGGCGTCAGCGACCGCAATCCGAAGCAACAGGCCGCAGCCCCGACCGAACTCACACCGGAGCAGACACAGTACGCCAACCTGCGCTCGGCCATGCTCGCGAAGGTTGTCGAGTACGTGGTCAAGAACACGGAGGACGTCGGCAAGGAGTTCCCGGAAGAAGCGCGCAAGATTCACTACGGCGAATCCCCCGATCGCAAGATCCGCGGCGTGGCAACCGTGAACGAAGTGACCGAACTGCGCGACGAGGGCATCGAGGTCGTACCGCTGCCCGTCACCGTCCCCGCCGGCCGCAGTCACTGAGTCGGCCGGTTCCATCGTCGCGCGCAGATCGATTCGAGAAACCAGGGAGTCGGGCAGGATGGCTCGGGAAGATTACGCGTCAACGCATCGATTGCGCGTGCGCTGGGCCGAGGTCGACATGCAGGGCATCGTCTTCAACGGCCACTATCTCACCTACTTCGATATTGCCGTCACCGAGTACTGGCGTCAGATCGGGCTGCCCTACCCGCAGGCGACCGCCGAAACCGGCGGCGAACTCTACACGGTCAGATCGGTGGTCGAATATGCGAGTCCTGCACGCTACGATGACGAGATCGACCTGTACATCCGCTGCAAACGCATCGGGCGCAGTTCACTGACTTTCGTCCTCGAGATCTGGCGCAGCGACGAAGCGCTGGTCAGCGGCGAACTCGTCTACGTTCACGCGGATCCGAAAACGCGCAAGTCGGCACCCTTGCCGCCGGGCCTGCTCGCAGCGATCGAACGCTTCGAGCGTGTCGCACCCGCTCGCAACTGAGCGGCACCCTCCACGCCGTTTCGCAATTCGCTACCTCGGATCCAGCACCAGTCGAGAGCCCGGACGCGTCGCTCCGTCCACGTCGCGCAGCTCCGCTTCGAAGCGGCCCGATGCCGGATCGATCCGAACCCAGCCATAGACGAACGCCGCGCTGCCCGCATCGGTGTACAGCCGGGTTGGATTCAGACTGGCATCGAAGGGCAGCTTCCCCGAACCTCGACCGGCGCGCAACGGACCGACGTTGATCTCGTGAAAGTCGATAGCGCCGTCGGCATCCGGGTCGTAGCTGAAGACGTTCGAGTAGTGCTTGTCGCCGGTAAGGAAGACGACGTTGCGGATCCGTTTCGTCAGGATGTGCGAGACGATCTGTTTCAGTTCGCGCCCATAGCCGTAGGGATTGTCCGCAGTCACGCTTGCCCATGCATCGCGGTAGCCGTGCCCCTGCGGATCCTTCTCGTTGCCGCCTTCGACGGACAGCGGCACGCTGCTGACCACGATCTTCCAGGTGGCGTCCGATTGCTCCAGACGCTCGAGCAGCCATCGCTTCTGCGCTTCGCCGAGCATGGTCTTGGGCGACTGGTCGCTATCGACTCGATAACGGGGATCACGGTACGAGCGCGTGTCCAGCATGATGATTTCGGCATGCGCTCCCCAGCGCACGCTGCGGTAGAGTCGACGTTCGAAGCTGCCGGACGCATCGGGTACGACACGAATCGGGTTGTACTCGAACATCACCTGCCGGCCCGCACGAAACAACTCGGGATTGAAGAACACGGACTTGCGGCGGCCGCGAGGATCCTTCGTCGTGCTCCAGGGCATGAACTCCCCTCGCGGCCGCGACGGATCGCCCTGGCGCAGTCGGGCATCGCGCGCCAGCTCCTCTGCATTGGGGCCCTGGACCAGCTCCGGCCCGCCGCTGTCGTTGACGATTTCGTGATCGTCCCAGGTCGCAATCATGGGCGTAGCGCGCAAGAAGGCATCGAGACGATGATCGCTGCGGTGGTAGTGCCAATCGCGCCTGAAGTCGTCCACCCCGGCAACGAACCCTGGCCCCGGTTTCGGAATCTGGTAGTCGTTGCCCTTGGGATATTCCCGATCGGGCGCACTGCTGCCGATCGGTCGATCCGAATAGATCATGTCCCCCAGCGCGAGAAACAGGTCCGCCTTTTCGGCCAGCATGGGCTTGAAGATCGGCCAGCCGTCCACCGGCAATCCGACATCGGCCCGCAGGCGGCCGTACCCCTGCCCGCCGAGATCCGCGCCGAAGAGGAGCGTGAGCGGTGCACGAACGCCATCCCTCGGCGCTGTCGTGAAGACGCCCCGGGCCGGCAAGGGCCCCTTCTCGTCGCGCAGGCGATAGTGATAGCGCGTGGACGCCATCAGGCCATTGAGCGTAGTCTGCGCGGTCAAGCCGGTCGAATCGCCGACAATGATCGGCACACGCTGGTGCACCTTGGCGAACTGCGCATCCAGGGCCACTTCCAGCTGATAGGTGCCGCTGCGCTCGGGCCGCACCCAGACCACCGCACCGTCGGGGCCGACATCGCCCGAAGCCAGGAGCTGCGCTGCTGCCTGCGGCGTAAAGAATATGGCAGCCGCGAGGGCCACGCCGCCAAGGACGCTCGTGAACCGGCCTGCAACCGGGCGCAAGGAAGGCACGTTCACGCATGCCCCTTGAGGCCGTCGCTGCTGATCGCGAGCCCGGTCAGTGTTCGGTCTGCATAGGTGAGCCGCCAATCGAGCATTTGACGCGCGTACTTCAGGGCGACCGGCTGATAGCGCGCTTCGTCAGCCACATTGTTGAGCCAGTGCGGATCGGCCTTCAAGTCGAAGAGCAGCGGCGGCAGTTCGGCGAAGTGAACGTAGGCGTAGTCGTCGTCGAGCACGCAGGCTAGCGACGTCGCGTCGGGATCGATGCCGAGCGCGGCAGCAGCCTTGCGGCTCGCCATGTCGCGGAAGTCGTACTCGTAACGTGCCGCCTTGCGCCAGCGTCCGGGGACTTCGCCCCTGAGGAAGGGCATGAGCGTATGGCCGTCGAACTGATGCGCCAAGGGCTCTCCCAGCCAATCGAGGATCGTCGGCAGCACATCGACGTTCTCGGTGAAGACATCGAACTTGCGGCCACGCGTGCCATTCGCCGCCGCTCGCGGATCGCGCACGATCAGCGGAATGTGATACGACTGCGGGAAGTAGCCCCGCTTCGACACCATGAAGTGATCGCCGAGCTGCTCGCCGTGATCCGACGTGAGTATGACGAGCGTGCGCTCGTCCTGACCGGTCGCGCGCAGCAAGTCGAACACGCGCCCGAGGTGATCGTCGACCTCGGTGCACAACGCGTAGTAGGCGGCACGGATCTTTGCGATGCCTTCGCGATCGATCGCCGCGGCGAGTCCGGGCCAGTGCCGAACGGCATTCGATGCCTTCACGTGTTCCAGAAGCAGATGGGTCAGCGGGTGCACGCGTTTCTCGGACGCGAGGTCCGGCGCACGCAGCGGGGCCGGCATCGCGGCCGGATCGTACATCGCATCATAGGGCGCCGGCGCCATGAAGGGGGGATGCGGCCGGTACGTGCCCAGATGCAGACACCACGGTTCGTCCCGGCGGATGCGGATGTAATCGAGGGCGGCATCGATCGACCAGGCCGTCTCGCTGTGCTCCTTCCTGATCGGAGACGGGGCGAGCCTCAGCGATTCGTCCGTTCCCTTCGGGGGCTGAAAGATGTCGACATACTTCTTCGGGATGTCGTAGCCCAGTCCGGACAGATAGGCCATGTAGTGCTCGCGCTCGCCCTCGAAATCCCGCACGATGTTCCAGCCTTCGGCGATCGTGTTGGTCGTGAAGCGCGGATCGTTCGAGTGCGCCACGCGCGGATCGGGTACCGTCGTCGTGTAGCCGATGAGCGCGGGCTCGTAACCGGCCTCGCGCATGAAGCGCGACATGGTCTTGCGATGCGCGGCGGTCGGCGTGTCGTTGGTGATGACCCGATGATTCATCAGGTACTGGCCCGTGAGCATCGATGCCCGGCTCGGGCCGCACGGCGAGCTTTGCGCGTAGTGCCGGGTGAAGGTCACGCCATCGGCGGCGAGCCGATCGATGTTCGGCGTTCGTACGCAGGGGTGCCCCAGAGCCCCCAGGGTGTCGCCGCGCCATTGATCGACGACGATGAGCAGAACGTTCATTTCCGGTCTTGCCATGATTCGTTCGTTCCTATGCAAAGCCTTGGAAGGGAAGCGCGGTGATCTCGGATCGTGAGCATGCCACCTGATGCTCGGGCCCGAGTGCCCGCAGTTCAGGCCGAGCGCTCGCGCACGCTTCGATCGCGTGTGGACACCGGGTACGGAACACACACCCGCTCGGCGGGTTGAGCCCGCTCGGCAGCTCGCCGTGGAGTGCGGCGAGCGGCCGCCGCGCCTTCGGATCGGGCAACGGTATGCTCGCAAGCAAGCTGCGCGTGTAGGGGTGCGCGGGTCGTTCGAAGAGCGTGGCAGTGGGCGCGATTTCCACCAGCCGACCCAGGTACATCACGGCCACCCGGTCGCTCAGGATACGAACCACGCCCAGGTTGTGCGTGATGAAGAGCATCGTGAGACCGAGGCGCTGGCGCAGCTCGACGAGGAGTTGAACGATCTGGGCCTGAATGGAAACATCGAGCGAGGACACGGGCTCGTCGGCGACGATGAAGCGGGGCTCCACCGCGAGGGCCCGGGCGATGCCGACGCGCTGCCGCTGACCACCCGAGAGTGCGTGCGGATAGCGGCGCGCGTGGTCTGCACCCAGCCCCACCTGCTCGAGCACGTTCGCCACGCGCTGCGCCCGCACCGATGCCGCACCCATGCCGTGGATGCGCAGGCCCTCGCCGACGATTTCGCCGACGCTCATGCGCGGATCCAGGGAGGCGAACGGATCCTGAAACACGATCTGCATCTGCCGGCGAAGCGCACGCATCTCGTCACGCGGCAAGTGGGTAATGTCGCGGCCGTCATACCAGATGGCACCCGCCGTGGGTTCGACCAGCCGCAGGAGCGAGCGCCCGAACGTCGTCTTCCCGGACCCGGACTCGCCCACCAGCGCGAGCACTTCGTTCACGCGTATATCCAGGCAGACCTCGTCGACCGCACGCAAAACCGCGCGCTTCATGAACGACCGGCCGACCGTAAAGTCGGTGGTCAGCGACTCGACACGGATGAGCGGGGCCGAATTCAACTTCCCGCTCCCGTGAGCACCGGATGCGGGCGCCAGCACCGCACGGCACGGCGCTCGCCGTAGGGTTCCAGCCCCGGGCGCCTGCGCGCGCAATCCTCGCCATCGGCGCGATCGCACCGCGGCTGGAAAGCGCAACCGGGCGGCACCTGATCCAGACTCGGGACCGTGCCCCGAATCGGCTGCAGCGCCTGTGCCGGCCGCCGCGGATCCGGATTGGGCATGGAGCGCAGCAGCCCGGCCGAATAGGGATGCGCCGGGCTCTCGAAGAATGCCTCGACCGGGGCTTCCTCGACGATGCGACCGGCATACATCACCGCGACTCGGTCGGCCATCTGTGCCACGACACCCAGATCGTGGGTGATGAAGAGCACCGCCATGCGCAGTTCCGACTGGAGTCTGCGTATCAGGTCCAGCACCTGGCCCTGGATCGTGACATCGAGCGCAGTGGTGGGTTCATCGGCAATGAGCAGTCGGGGACGACACGCAAGCGCAATGGCAATCATCACTCGCTGGCGCATCCCGCCGGACAGCTCGTGCGGGAAAGCGCGCTGCCGGGCGCGCGGATCGGGAATACCCACCAGCTCGAGCATCTCCAGGGCCCGCACCGACGCAGCACGCCAGCCGATCCGCTCGTGAGCGACGATGCCTTCGGCGATCTGCTCGCCGACCCGCAGCACCGGATTGAGGGAAGTCATCGGCTCCTGGAAGATCATGGCGATGGAGCGGCCGCGCACGGCACGCATGGCTTCGTCGTCGAGCGCGAGCAGATCGGCGGTTTCGCCCGCTTCATTCTGAAAACGGAGCTGTCCGCTGGTACGCACCGCTGCGGTATGGCCGCCTGCCCGAACGAGCCGCATGATCGACAGCGCCGTCACGGACTTGCCGGCGCCCGACTCGCCGACCAGCGCCAGGGTCTCGCCCGCATCGACGTGGAAGCTGACCCCCGCCACCGCCTCCAGCTCGCGCTCCTCGTGCGCAAGATGTACGTGCAGGTCGCGAACTTCCAGCACGCGCGTGGGCACGTGCCGGGGTTGCTGATCGGTTGTCTCAATCATCGACGCGCACATCCAGTACGTCGCGCAGCCAGTCGCCGAGCATCTGCACGATGAACGTGATGGCGACGATCACCAGAGCCGGGGCGACGGCAACCCACCAGGCGAAGATCAGATGATCCCGGCCATCACCGACCATGCTGCCGAGGGAGGCCGTCGGTGGCTGCACCCCGATGCCGAGAAAGGACAGCGACGATTCCAGCAGCAGGATCGATGGAAAGTTGAGCGTCAGCAGCACGATCAACGGGCTTGCGATGTTCGGCAGCACATGGCGCATCGCGATCCAGGCGTGCGATCCCCCGAGCGCACGACTCGCTTCGATGAAGGGCATTTCGCGCACCTGCAGTACCTGCCCACGCACGATGCGCGCGTACGATTCCCAGCGCGCCAGGCCGATCAGCACCACGAGCACGACGATGTCGGTCCCGAATGCGGCGATGCCGACCAGCACGATGAGCAGGTTCGGCACACTGATGAATACGTCGACCAGCATCATGATGGCGCGATCGACATGACCACCGAGCAGCCCGCTCACGACACCGAGGGTCGTTCCGATCAGGCAACCCACGATGAGTCCGAACAGGGCGAGACCCACGCTTACGCGCACGCCGTAGATGCAGCGCGAGAGGAGATCGCGGCCGAGCTGATCCGTGCCGAACAGGTGGGCCGCCTCGCCGCCTTCCATCCAGGCCGGCGGCTTGAGCTTGGCCAGGATCTGCGTTGCGTCCGGGTCGTGAGGCGTCAGCCACGGCGCAAAAAGGGCGGTGAATACGAAAGCCAGCGCGAGCAGGGAACAGATCTTGATGCTGATCGGCATGCGCCGAAAGGCCAACCGACGGCGCAGCGCGAACTCCGGTGCGACGGGGGCGGGAGCCGGGGAAACCGTGGAGTCCGCAGCTGTCGTCATGAACGGCGCCTCATGCTTCGACGCGCACGCGCGGGTCGGCGACGGAATAGAGGAAGTCCACCAGTAGATTGATGAACACGACGACAGCCGAGTACGCGATCACGCCGAACTGCAGCACCGGGAAATCGCGCCGCGAGACGGAACCGGTCAACACCTTGCCGAGTCCCGGCCACGAGAACACCGTTTCGACGATCAGGGACCCATTGATCAGTCCCGCGACTTCCAGTCCGAGGACCGTGATCAGGGGCAACAGTGCATTGCGGATCACGTGCAGACCGACGATTCTTGGTTCACGGACCCCTTTCGCCCGTGCAGTCCGGACATAGTCCTGATTCATGACGTCGAGCATGGTGCTGCGCATGTAGCGGGCGATCGCTGCAATGAGAGGCAGCGCCAACGTGATCGCGGGCAGGATGTAGTGAGCGGGCGTCGCTGCCCCGGTGCTAGGAAGCCAGTTGAGGTGATAGCCGAATACGAGAATGAGCACGATGGCGATGATGAAATGGGGCACGGCGTAGCCGGTGAATGCCAGTGCCATGGCAAGTCGCGCGGTGGCGCGACCTCGACGCAATGCAGCCAATACGCCGAGCGGGATACCGACTGCGATACCGATCACGAGGGCACAGCCGGCAAGCTGCAGGGTCGGCGCAAGCTTCTCTGCATAGACGTCGATCACGGGTCGGCGCTCGATGATGCTCACACCGAACTCGCCCCGCGCGAGGTTGCCGACGTAGACCGCGAACTGCTCCGGCAGACTCCGATCGAGCCCCCATTGCTTCTCGAGCTCGGCTCGCTGCTCGGGCGTCCCATCCTCGGGATACAGGATGTCGACGGGCGAGCCCGTCCCGCGCACGGCGACGAAGCAGATCACCAGCACGAGGGCGATCGTGAGCGCCGCGCGACCGAGTCGCCAGAGCAGGAAGTGCAGCATGGATGACGGGACCGCGTCCTCGGTTCGCCGCAGCTACTTCGCCTTGAAGCTGATCTGATCGGCGCGGAACGTAAGCTCGTACGGCCGTTGGGCTGTCGGAATACGCCACTCGATGTTCTCGTTCATGGCGAACGATTCGTACGGCTGGTAGAGCACGATCCAACCGCTCAGCTCCTGCCCCATCTCCAGCAGCTTGCGATAGGCAGCGCGACGCTCGGTTGCATCCGTCGAAAAGCGCGCTTTCTCGTAGGTCGCCTTCCATTCCGGCAGATCGGGCTTCCACAATCCCTTCTTCGTAACCCAGCTCTCGGCTGACCAGTGCGTGTCGAAGACCCCCATCGGATCCGGATAGTAGAGCGGATTCGACCAAGGCTGAATCATGACTTTGGTATGGTCGGCATTGCTGAAGGCAGGCTCGCTTTGCTGGATCTTCACGTTGATGCCGAGCTTCTTCCACATGTCTGCGACCGCAACCGCTGCATAGTTGCCGTACAGGTAGTACTCCGGAAAGAACGTGATGGTGACCTGCTCGTTCTTGTAGCCGACCTTCTTCAACAGCGCCTGCGCTGCCTTCGGATCGTAGCGGTAGTGGTTGAGGTCCGGCATGAAGAGCGGCTCGCCGTACTCCTTGAACTGGTGCGCCTTGGGCGCGAGGCCTCTTCCGTTCCACAAGCCCTTCACCAGCGCTTCGCGATCGACGGCAAGATTGAGCGCCTTGCGAAACTCCGGGTTCGCCATGACGGGATGGCTCATGTTGAGCACCCAGATGTGAAACACCGGCAAGGGTGCTCCGACCAGCTTGAAGCCCTTCACCCGCTTGACCGCGCCTTCCTGGTCGGGCGGCACGTTCACGATGAAGTCGACCTCGCGATTGACCAGCGCCGTCACGCGGGCCGCGACCTCGGGAATGCGCGTGTAGGTGATGCGATCGAACGGCGGGCGCGGACCCCAGAACTTGTCGTGACGACTCAGCACGAGCACTTCGTTCGGGCGCAGGCTGTCCACCTTGTACGGCCCTGAACCGACCGGCATCAGCGCGGACTTGTCGGGTCCGATCTTCTGCACATACTCCTTCGACGTGATGCCGGCATTTCGTGCCGACAGCAATGTCTCGAGCAGAGGATCCGGCCGGTGCGTATGGATACGCACGGTAAGCCGATCGACCACGTCGACACCCTTGAGGTTGTAGAAGAACCGGCCGTGGGCGCTGCGGTAGCGCGGATCCTTGGGATCGATCACGCGTTCGAGCGAGAACTTGACGTCCTCGGCATCCATCGTGGTGCCGTCGTGCATGACGACGCCGTCGCGCAGCTTCAGCTCCATCGTGGTCGGCGAGACCATGCGCCAACTCGTGGCGAGACCCGGCCCGAACTTCAGAGGTGCCGCAAAGTTGTCGCGCTCGATCAGCGTATCGAAGATCTGATAGAGCATCTGTGCGGCGTTGTTGCCGGTTTCCTCCTGCACGTCGAGGCTGCGCACGTGCGAAGCGACGCCGACCCGAAACTCGCGCACCTGCGCGCTCGCGGCAGCGGACTGAAGCAGCCCCCCCAGCAAAGCCATGGCGGCAATCGTGGCAGGCAGGATGCCGGAACCCCATGCTCGAATGTTCATGCTGCTTGTCTCCTGGTCTTGTTGCGCACTGAAAAACATTTCAGGTTCGCGCGAAAATAGGACAGGGGTATTACAAGCCGATGACGTCCTGCACGGCGCCGACGCTACCAGCGCATGTGAACGTTCTTGATCTGGGTGTAGCTCAGAAGCTCATCGAAGGTCTCTTCGACACCGAGACCGCTCGACTTCCAACCACCGTAGGGCGCGCCGAGATAACGACCGTTACCGTTGATCCAGACGTAGCCTGCGTCGAGTCGGTGCGCGGCCTCCATCGCCTGCGCCAGATCGTTGGTCACGATGGCGGCGGTCAGGCCGTACGAGAGAGCATTGGCGCGCGAGAAAACGTCGTCGACGTCGGTCCACGTCATGACGGACATGACAGGCCCGAAGATCTCCTCGCGTGCGATGCGCATGGTGTCGCGAACGCCGTCGAACACCGTCGGCTGGATGAAGTAGCCGCCTGCGAGCGCCGGCGCCGCGGGCTTTGCACCTCCGGTAACCAGCTCGGCGCCCTCCTGCTTGCCCGCTTCGATGTAGCCCATCACACGCTGGAACTGCTTTTCGGACACGATCGGCCCGAGCTCGTTGCTTTCGATCCAGGGGAAACCGACCGGCAACGCACTGGCGAGCCGGACGATCTCGTCGAGCACGGCCTTGTGCAGGGATGCATGCACGAAGACCCGGCTGGTCGAGCTGCACGACTGGCCCTGCCGGTTCATGTTCATGCCCTTGATGGCCGCAGCGGCGGCCTTCTTCGGATCCGCATCGGGGAAG
>JBIKKL010000645.1:0-3159 GCA_044360365.1 Burkholderiales bacterium
TCAGCTGTTCGGCGGCGGCCATCGAAACGCGTCGGCCCGCTTCCACAGAACCGACCAGGCCGATGCGCGGCACATCCGGGTGCCGCACGATTGCTTCGCCCGCCACGGCATCCCCGGTGACGATATTCACCACGCCCGGGGGGAATATGCCATCGCAGAGTTCGCCGAGCTTCAGGCTCGACAAGGGCGCCTGCTCCGAGCCCTTGATCACCAGGCAATTGCCTGCCGCAAGCGGCGCCGCAGCTTTCTCGGCGCAAAAGCGGAACGGATGATTGAACGGATTGATCTTGCCGACCACGCCATAGGGCTGGCGCAATGTGAGGTTGAGATGTCGCGGCCCCTGCGAGCTCGTTTCGCCCTTGATCTCGGTGATGAGACCGGCGAAGTACTCGAGGCTGTCGGCCGTCCAGTCCATGTCGGCGCGCATCCCGACGACGGCATTGCCGGCGTCGAGTGCATCCATCAGGCCGAGTTCGTTGCGCTGATCGCGAATGCGCTTCGCCAGCAGTTCCAGACACCGCGCGCGCTCCTTGACGCCCACGCGACTCCAGTCCCGAAACGCCGTTTTCGCCGCCTGTACCGCGCGATCGACATCCGCAGCAGATGCATACGGCACTTCACCGAGTTTTCGGCCTGTCGACGGATTGATGCTTGCAAACGTGCGGCCGTCGGCTGCCGCCTCCCAGCGCCCGTCGATGTAGAGGCCGCGCGGCGAGTAGCCGAATTCGGGTTCGGGCACGATGCCCTGTTCGTTCGCGCTCATTCTCTCCTCCGCGATCGTCATTCTCAGGGCACGATTGCCGCTCGCAACACCCTGCGTTCAGCCGCATCGTGCATCGCCTGGCCGACCTCGTTCAGACCGTACTTGCCGTCGACGAGATCGCGAAACGGGAATCGCTCCCGGTTGGCAACGACGAAGTCGAGGGCCTGAACGAGATGACGCGGGTGGTAGTTGTGTACGCCCCGCAGGGTGATCAGCTTGCGCAAGAGCACGTTGGCGTCGAAGCGTACGAACGAGTTCGGGTTGACCACCCCACCCAGCGTATAGCGCCCGCCGATGCGTACGAACTGCAGGCCTGCCGGAATGACTTCGGGATAGCCGCAGACCTCGATCACGGCGTCTGCACCATCGGGCCGGCAAGCTTCGCGCACCCGCTTGACCAGTTCGGCCTCATCCATCGCAGAGGGGTCGAGCGTGACGTCTGCGCCAAAGCGCCTGCCCAATTCGCGGCGTGAGTCCACGGTGTCGATCCCGATTACGAGGCGCGCCCCGCGCGCGCGCGCTATCGCACAGCCGTAGAGACCCAACAGGCCCAGTCCCTGCACGACGACCGTGTCTCCCATGCCGATCGCTGCGGCTTCGGTGACCGAGATCATGGTGGCGACGCCGCAGTTGACCGGCGTCGCTTCCTCGTCGCTCAACACGTCGGGCAGCTTGAGTATCCACGACTGCGGCAGGATGTAGCAGTACTCGGCAAAGCCGCCGTGGAAGTGCGGGTCGGTGTCGACGGCCATGTGGCCGTACTTGTCCACACCCGGCGATTTCTGCGGAATGTCGAGCACTTCGCTGTAGTAGTTGGCACCCGGTATGAAATACTCGCTCCAGGTGATGCGGTCACCGACCGCAAGCGTATCGCCACGCATATCGCGCTCTACGCCGGCCCCGAGCTCTTCGATGATGCCGATGATCTCGTGCCCCAGAACACCCGGGCAGGGATTGGGCCGATGGCCCTGATAGGAATGGATGTCGGAGCGACAGATCGTCGACATGCTGATTCGTACGAGCACTTCGCCCTGTCGCGTCGGGCGGAGTGGATATTCCCTGACGACGAAGGGCTGATTGGGCGCATCGTAGACGACCGCCTTGCCGGTTCTGCTCATCCTTCCTCCCTGACCACGGCTGTCTCCACGCGTCGGTCCCGGCTACCGGGTGCCGTTGATCGCGAATTCGAACAGCTGGTAGCTGTTGAGCGGTCCGTTCTTCGCCTTCAGTCTGTGCGCATCCGATACCGGCTCGCTCACGACGAACGGTACGCGCGCTTCCGTGACCCCGCCGTGGGTACGCAGTCGATGCCCTTCGAGACCGGACAGATCATGCTCCTTCTGCGAACCGCCGACGCATACGTCGCGCGCCGAGATCACGGCGACATCGCCTTCGCGATCGAGCGGCAGGTCGAACTTCCTGCAGACCGTGTGGCGGTCGTAGATCTCCGCCAGACCGGGTACGGGTTCGATCAGCCGCATGATCGCTTCAGGCGTCGCGCGTCCGCCGCGGCAGTAAACGCGCACGAATCCCCCGAGTGCGCCGTGGTGTGCAATGAAATGATCGGTGATCGGGCAGATCACCTTGGTGTCGCCCTGGCCGAACTCGGCGTCCAGGATGTCTTGCAGCCAGACGACATTGGGGGTTCCGTCCGGCTTGGACTTGTCGTTCATCCCGTGGTCGGCGGTGAGCGCCACGATGGCGTCGAGATCGGCGAGCCGACCGAAGCAGTCGTCGAGCTTGCGATAGAACTCGATCGCCTCCGGTTCGCCAGGAGCGTACTTGTGCTGCACCCAGTCGGTCAGCGAGAGATACAGGATGTCGGGACGATCGCGTTCGAGAATGCGCACACCCGCTTCGAGCACGAACAGCGACAATTCCATGGAATACATGTCAGGCTTGGGCATGCCGACGAACTCGAGCGCATTTTCGATGCCGTGTTCGGCGCGCGTGCACCGCTCGACGTGCTCGGACGAAAAACAGATGTTCCCGCGCGAAACATCGAGCCCTTTCCCGAGCTGGCGCCGCAATTTGTCCTTCGCGGTGATCGCGGCAATCCGGGCGCCGGCGCGGCCGAACTGGGCGAAGATGGTTTCCCCGCGTAGCAGTTCCGGACCGGTCATCACCACCGCTTCACCGGTGGCGGGATCAAGATAGAAGTTGCCCGAAATGCCGTGCACGGAAGCCGGCGCGCCCGTGATGATCGACATGTTGTTGGTGCAGGTGACGCTCGGTACGGTGCCGTCCGCGACCGCGCTGAAGCCCTGGTTCATGAAGCGGGCAACATTCGGGATGTATCCGTGCGCGAGCCCGTGATCGAAATAGGCCGGATCTCCGCCGTCGATGCACACGACCACCACCGGCTTGCGGGGCCAACCATACTCCGTACCGTTCAC
>JBIKKL010000313.1:0-5954 GCA_044360365.1 Burkholderiales bacterium
GCTTCGCCACGATATCCGCCGGCACTCGCGGCGGGGCAAATATGCCATACCAGGAATTGACGTCGAAGCCCGGGATGGCGGATTCCGCGATGGTCGGCAATTCCGGGAGCAGGCTGGAGCGCTTGGCGCTTGTGACGGCGATGGGCCGCAGCCGTCCGCTCTTTACGTGCGGCATGGCGCCGGGAAAGCCGAGGGAAGACACGTGCAGATGGCCCCCGACGAGATCCGCGATGGCGGGCCCTGCGCCCTTGTAGCCGATGTGGACCATTCGGGCACCGGTCAGTACGCCGATGAGTTCCATGACCAGATGATTCGGCGAGCCGGGGCTTGCGCCATAGTTGAGCGCGTTCGGCTGGGAGCGCGCGACGGCGACCAGTTCCTTCATGGTCCTGGTCGGCATCGAAGGGTGGACGGCGATCATGCTCGGAAACGTGGCGAGGTTCGTGACGGGTGTCAGATCCGCCGCCAGATCGTAGCCGACCTTCTTGTAGAGACTCATGTTGATGGCGTGAGGGATGCCTGCAACCATGAGGGTATAGCCGTCGGCCGGCGACTTCACGACGAGTTCGGCACCGATGTTTCCGCCGCCGCCCGTGCGGTTGTCCGGGATGACCGGTTGGCCGAGGCGCTCGTTCAGGCGCTGTGCGACGATGCGGCCGAGGAGATCGGTTGCGCCACCGGGGGCGAACGGAATCACCAGCCGGATGGGCCTGGTCGGATAGGTCTGCGCGTGTACGCCAGTGGTGCCCAGAGCGAGCGCAACGATCGAAACTGCCGCGGATACGAGACGCATGAAGCTGCTCCTCCTGCCTGAAGTGAAGTGCTCTGTTCGACGAGCGGCGTCGATGCGGCAGTATATCGGCTAATCGGCTCGACGCCGCGGGCGTCGCGTGGCCCTACAGCGTGCTAGCATCCTGACGAAAGCGATGGCAAGGAGGAGTGCGAAGCGATGAAGAACAGTCGATCGGAATACATCGAGGTGCGCGGCTTGACCTATCACTGTCGCGTGTGGGGCGAGCCGGGCGCGCCGCTGCTTTTCATGATGCATGGTTTCCAGGACGTTTCGGCGTCGTGGCAGTTCACGGTCGATGCCTTGCAGCGCGAATGGCACGTGATCGCACCCGACTGGCGAGGGTATGGCCTGACCGGATGGACCGCCGCAGACAGCTACTGGTACCCGGACTACCTCGCGGATCTCGATGTGCTGCTCGAACATTACACGCCGGAATTTCCCGCACGCATTGTCGCGCACAGTATGGGCGGCAACATCTGCGGTTTGTACGCGGGCATTTTCCCCGACCGCGTGAGCCGTTTCGTCAACGTCGAAGGCATCGGCATGGCCGGGCGGCGACAGGATTCTGCGCCGCGCAGATTCGGCAAGTGGATCGACGAGATTCGTGACGGCGGCGCTCAGCGTCCGTATGAAAGCTTCGAGGACTTCGCGGATCGCATGCATGCGGAGAATCCGCGTCTCACCTCGGCACGGGCACGCTTCCTCGCCGAGCAGTGGGGCAAGCAGGAGGAGGATGGTACGGTCGTCCGGCGTGCCGATCCCAAACACACGATCGTCAATCCGTTGCCGATACCTCCGGCCGACATGTTGGACTGTTGGCGCGAGATCACGGCACCCGTGCTATGGGTCGAGGGCACGAAGTCTCGCCTCGCCGGGCAGATCGCGCGCGATCCCGAAGGCTACGCGGAACGACGCTCGGCCATCGAGAGCCTCGAAGTGGTGCGCGTCGAGGATGCCGGCCACAACATCCATCATGATCAGCCCGAGGAACTGGCCGCGATCGTGGAGGCGTTCATGGGGCGGTGACGCAAAGAACCTGTGCCAGGCACGGGTTCTTCGTGAATGGCGGTGGAGCGTATCTCGGCTTGTGCCAAGACCGCTCCTGCGGATGGTGAAAAGTGGGGCAGGTGAGGCCCGAGCCGGCGGTGATTGAAAGTCAAGGGGGCGTCGACGGAGCTTAGGTGCTCCCGTTCACCCTGCACTCTGCACTCTGCACCGTTCACGCATTGCAGGCACTCTAGCTTGCAATGCCCAATCCATCTCCCACCTTCACGTTCTCTGCCGTCAATTCCATCCCCGAGGCCTTGGCCGCCAACAGCAGCAGCGTCGCGAAGTCCTGATCGGTGTAGCCGTTTCCGATGAGTGTCTGTACGAGATCGCGGGTAATGGATGTAAGCGGCATCGGTACCCCGAGTTCCTTTGCGGCAGACAAGCCCAGGTCCAGATCCTTGCGCAGGAGTTCCGGGGTGAACGTGACGGCGAAATCGAGATTGACGAGCGCCGGCGTCTTGTAGCGGGTGAACATCGATCCCATCACGCTCTTGTTGAGAAAGTCCAGGAACGCGTGTCGCTGCATGCCGGCCTTCTGGGCGAGCAGCGTGATCTCGCAGAGATTCTGGATGACCACGCCCAACATCAGGTTGTGACAGATCTTGGCGATGCGGGAGAGCTCGCCGTCCCCGACATAGCTCACGCCCGAGCCGATGCTGCTCAGATACGGAAGCACGGCGTCATAGGCATCCTGCGGCCCGGAGCACACGACGGTCAGCTTGCCCGCCTTGATCACTTTCGCATTGCCCGAGACGGGTGCGGCGAGTAGCTTGACGCCGCGCTTCGTCAGTTCCGCGCGGATCTCGCTCGACTCCGGGATGGAAATCGACGTCGAGTCGACCACGATTTTCGGCACCTTGCCAGCCGACATCACGCCGTCCTTTCCGTACAGCACTTCCTTGACGTCCTTGCCTGTCGACACCATCGTGAACACGATGTCGCAGTCGGCGAGGTCGGTCAGCTTGTCGACGACCTTCGCGCCGTATTCCTTGAGCGGTTCGGCCTTGGCGCGCGTGCGGTTCCAGACCGAAAGATCGCAGCCGGCCTTGGCAAGCAGCTGCGCCATCGCGTAGCCCATGCGTCCGATGCCGATCCAGCCGAGTTTGTGTTTACTCATTGGGAACTCCAGAGGTTTGAAAGGGCGGGAAACGGGAAACGGGAAGAGGGAAAGGTGGGTGGCGGTGGCATTTCACACTCCCCTTGCCCCATGACTTGGGCGAGGGGTCGGGGGAGTGAGGATTCCCTTTTCCCCTTTCCCTCTTCCCTACGAAGAGACGACATCCTCCACCCAATTGCGCTCCTCCACGATCCGCTTCAGCGTCTTCAGGAACGCCGCTGAATACGCCCCGTCGATGGCACGGTGATCGAACGATTGGGCGAGGACCCCGATGGGGCGGATCGCGATGCTGTCGCCCGTTTCGGACTCCACGACCACCGGTTTCTTGCTGACGCCGTCCGTGGAGAGGATCGCGACCTGCGGCGGATTCACGATCGGCGCGGTGATCATCGTGCCGAAGACGCCGGAGTTCGAAATGGTGTACGTCGGCGTGCCGAAGTCATTGGGGGTGAGCTTGTTGGTTCGAGCCCCCGTAGAGAGGCGTCGAATCTCGCGAGCCATGCCGGGCACGGAGCGATCCTGTGCGTCGCGGATCACCGGCACGACGAGTCCGTCATGGTCGAGATCCACGGCGATGCCCAGATGCACGCGTTTCGCTACGATCAGGTTGTCGCCATCGATGCGCGCGTTCAGCTGCCCGTGGCGAAGCAATGCCTGCGTGACCGCCCAGGCAAGGAACGGCAGATACGTGAGCGAGTAGCCCTCGCGTTTTCGCCACGCCTCTCCCGCGGCGCGACGAGCCGCTTCGATGCGCGAGTAGTCGGCTTCGACCGCCTGCAACACGTGCGGGACGGCCTGCCAGGCATGCGCGATGGCCGCAGCCGAACGTCGACGGATGTTGTTGAGGGGCACGACGATATCGTCGGTGCCGATGGCGAGCGTCGAGGCGCTCTGCATTTGTGCGACGGGCACCGGTGCGGCAGGCGGTGGGGAGGAGGGCTTCGGTGCCATCGGAGCGGCTGGCATCGCTACGGCTGCAGGTTGCCTGCGCTTGATGTGATTCACCACGTCGTCGCGCATCACTCGACCTTCGCGTCCCGTGCCGCGAATCTCGCTGGCCGCAATGCCGTGCTCGGCGAGCAACCGGCGCACGACCGGCGAGAGCTTCTGTTGTGGTGCTCGCGGGGCCGGGGTGTTCGATGGCAACGACACATGTGCGGGCGTTGTGGTCGGGATCGATGCCGGCACCGGTGCTTTGGCCTCCGGCGAGGCTGCAACCTCGTTCGCGCCGCGAATGACGGCGACGCAGGTCCCGACCTTCACGGTCTGACCGGCATCGACCCGGATCTCGGCGACCACGCCGTTGGCCTGCGCCGGAATCTCGGTGGCGACCTTGTCCGTCTCCACGTCGAAGAGCGGCTCGTCGGCGCGCACCGTATCGCCGACCTTCTTGTACCACTTGGTGACGGTGCCCCCGGCGACCGTTTCGCCGAGCTGTGGCATGAGGATGTCCATGCGTCCTCCTCAGCCCATCGACCGCAGCACGGTACTGACGATGCGCTCGACCGACGGAATGGTGGCATCTTCGAGCCGATCCGCCGCCGGCAGCGGAATGTGCGGTGTGGTGATGCGTACGATCGGTGCGTCGAGATTCCAGAAGCATTCCTCGGCCACGATGGAGACGATCTCCGCCCCCCATCCGCAGAGTCGCGGATTCTCCTCGACCGTGAAGAGGCGCGAGGTTCGTCCCACGGATGCGAGGATCGTCTGCGTATCGAGCGGTACGAGCGAACGCAGGTCGATCACTTCGCAGGTGATGCCGTGATCGCGCTGCAGGATCTCTGCGGCGGCGACAGCACGCGGCACCATCAATGCAAGTGCGACGATGGTGCAGTCGCGTCCGCCCGAGACGATCTTGGCCGTGCCGAGCGTATCGATGAGTTCGCCGTCGGGGACGAAACCCGTTTCCGGATAGAGCGACTTGTGCTCGAACACGATGACCGGATCCGGATCGCGCACGGCAGCGGCGATCAAGCCCTTTACGTCGGCGGGGCACGAAGGGGCGACGATCTTGAGCCCGGGAATGGCCATGGCCCAGTTCTCGACGCTCTGCGAGTGCTGCGCGCCGAAGCGCGAGCCGGCGCCGTTCGCCGTGCGAATCACCAGCGGCAGGGAGATCTGGCCGTTGGTCATGTAGCGCGTCTTCGCGATCTCGTTGGCGATCATGTCCCAGCAGACGCCGAAGAAGTCGGAGAACATGATCTCGGCGATCGGGCGCAGGCCCGTCATCGCGGCGCCCATCGCGGCGCCGACGATGGCCTGTTCGGAGATCGGCGTATCGCGCACCCGGCGAGGGCCGAAGCGCTCGAATAGCCCGACGGTGGCCTTGAATACGCCCCCTGCGGCGCCGATGTCTTCGCCGAGGAACACGACGCGCTCGTCGCGTTCCATCTCCTGCGCGATGCCGGCGGCGACCGCCTCGCGATAAGTCAGTTCCGCCATGCTGCGCCTCCGTTCGCCCAGACGTCCCTTTCGATCCGATCGAGCGCAGGCGCGGGCGAGGCCTTTGCCGTCTCGGTGGCTTCATCCACGCGCTGTGCGACTTCCTGTTCGATCCCGTGCAGATCGAATTCGGCGTAGCCGAGCGCAAGCAGACGCTCGCGATACACCTTGATCGGATCGCGTTCCAGCCACTCGTCGAGTTCGCCTGCGGGTCGATATTGCGCGGGATCCGCCCGGGAGTGGCCGCTGTGGCGATACGTCTTGGCTTCGATGAGCGACGGGCCGTTGCCCGAGCGTGCTTTGGCGAACGCCTGCGATGCGACGCGGAAGACGGCATCGGCATCGTTGCCGTCGACGATGATCGACGGCAAGCCGTAGGCGGCGGCCCGGTCGGCGGCGGGATGTTCGACCGCAGTGACGGTGCCGATCGGCGTGTATTCCATGTAGAGATTGTTCTCGCAGATGAACACGACCGGCAGCTTCCAGATCACGGCGAAGTTGAGCGCCTCGTGGAAGGTGCCGATGTTGGTCGTGCCGTCGCCGAAGAAGCAG
>JBIKKL010000474.1:0-4180 GCA_044360365.1 Burkholderiales bacterium
CGCGCACCGAACCGGACGGCTCCTACGTTCTCGAACTTCCATACAGCGACTCGCGCGAACTCGTGATGGACATCCTGCGTCAGGGCGCCGAGGTCGAAGTGCTCGCGCCCGCCTCGCTTCGGGACGAAGTAAAACGAACCGCAGCCAGGATCGTTTCGCGCTACGAGTTGCGGTAAGCACGCACGGTGTCCGCAGTCCAGGACAACATCGCCTCGTCCACCGGATGTCGAATCACGCACGCCGGCGAGATCAGGAGGCCGCGCCCGTCGGACTCGTCGATGCTGCGCTTCAGATCCGCCAGTACGGCGCTTCGGTCGCGCCTGGTCAGATTCGAACGCTGCAAGCCGCCCACGATGGGGCGCTTGCCGCCGCTTCCGCGGTAGTCTGCGATCGACGGCGGCGTCTCGCCGATATGCCAGTTGAGCGCCGTGATGTCGTAGCGTGCAAGCTGGTCGAAGAGCACATCGTCGCCATGCATGTGCAATACGTTGAACCAACCGCCTGCCGCCTTGGCTGCGGCCATGACGGCGCGGTCATGCGGTTCCCCCCAACGCGCGTACTCCTCGGGACCAAACGCAGCATGGGCTGCCTCCTGCAGCGCGAAGAACATGCCGGCGCATCCGCGCGCCATGGCTTCGCGCACGAACGCGCAAGTGACTTCAGAAATGCGATCGAGCCCTGCAAGCACCGACTCGGGCGCCTCGCGCAGATGCTTGCGATGCAGATCCTTCGAGAGCTTGCCCGCGATGGTGAGCGGCGAGAACACCGTGGCGAGTATGGGCACATCGTCATCCACCAGCGCGCGCAAGCGTTCGAGATGCTTCAACTCGCGTCCGTAGGCGCCTTCCAGCACGCTCACGCGCGCAAGCCTTGCCCAATCTTCGATGTTTTCGATCGGCGAGGCGATGACTTGTCCCACGCCGCCTGCAGCGATGCCGCTGAAGTCGAGTTGCGCGCCCCAGTCCTCGACACAATAGAAGCCGTTGGGCATCGACTTGATGAAATCAAGATCAAAGCGACGCTGGAACGATGCAGTCTCTTCGGCGATGCGCTGCCAATCGAGATCGATGCCGGGCAAGTGCGTCCAGAAACTGAATGGCGGCCGATCGAGCGCATCGCCGCGCAATGCGGCTTGCACGCGTTGCGTCTTGTTCATGCCCGCTGCTCCTCAATCGAAGTGTGCACATGATACGTCGGTTTTTTTGTCACACACTCATCCGCAACGACGCATCTTTCAATCGCGCAATGGCACAACTGCGGCCACTCTGGTTTAGACTTGCACCCCGCCGCAACACGCATCGAGGCAGCCCCTGAACGCCGAACAACGCATGACCGATTTCGCATTCGACTACACCTTGCGCATCAGCCAGCGTGCGCGCTTCATTCGTCTGTACGTGAGCCCGCACAAGGGGCTTGAAATCGTGGTGCCTCACGGATTCAACTGCAAGCATCTACCCGATGTCCTGCAGCGAAAATCGGCGTGGATCACGCGTGCGCTCGAACGGGTGCGTCCTCAGCGCGAAGAGCTGCTCGCCCTGCCGCAATGGTCGATTCCCGAACACATCAGCCTTCTCGCCGTCGATCTCGATTGGGAAGTGCGGTCGAGGTGGACGCCTGCGAAGCGCCTGTCGATCAACTTCCATCGCCCCGGTCAGCTCGAACTCCAGGGTCCGGTCGACGACGAAGCGCTCGTCCGCAGCCTGCTCGGTCGCTTCCTCGTGGTGCAGGCCGAACAGCATCTGCCGCCGCTGCTGCATACGCTCAGCCGCAACACCGGCCTCGACTACAGCCGCGTGACCATCCGCCGGCAACGCTCGCGCTGGGGCAGCTGCTCGGCCTACAAATCCATTTCACTCAACGCGGCGCTGCTCTTCCTGCCCTATCACCTGACGCGGTACGTGCTCGTTCACGAGTTGTGCCATACCGTGCATCTCGATCACTCGGAGAATTTCTGGGCGCTCGTCGGACGGCATTGTCCGGAGTACCGGTGTGCGGAACGGGAGTTGCGCGAGGGGAAGCGGTTCGTGCCCCGGTGGGCGACCTGCGAAGCCGCGTGAGCGCTGGCTTCGCCGGGAAGGGAGAAAAGCCGGAACGGGAGCTGGAGGCCTTCGAGATCACCGCTGCCGAAGTAGCCCAATGACAACCAAAGAGGTTGGACAGGCTGTTTGCGACTCATCGAAGTCCCGAGCCGCCAGATCCACCGCTGCCGGCCGGTTACGCACCCAGTTCGGGCTCTTCCCTTTTCCCCGTTCCCTCTTCCCGCGTTCTTCGCGCACCTGCGCGTAGAACGCTCACAGCCGCTTCTGAAACACCAACCCCGCATGCTCGCGCAGCGCATGGAAGTGAATCGACTTCCACTGCTGCTCGGCTACGCGCAGTTCGGCATCGTAGGCGACGAGAAACGTCGGGGCATCCACAGCGTCGTAAGCGATGCGATGTGCATTGCCGTCGATGAAACGCTTCAGCTCGCGAGGATCGTCGGCGGTCACCCAGCGGGCAAGGGACTGGCGGGCCGGTGCGATGCGCGCATCGACACCGTACTCGTGCTTGAGCCGATGCGCGACCACCTCGAACTGCAAAGCGCCGACGGCACCGAGCAGCAGAGGGCCGCCCAGGTGCGGACGAAAGACCTGGATCGCACCTTCTTCGCCGAGTTGGGTGAGCCCCTTCTGCAGCTGCTTGGTGCGCAGGGGATCGGTCACCTCGACGGTATGGAACATTTCCGGCGCGAAGAACGGCAAGCCCGTGAACTGGAGATCCTCGCCTTCGGTCAGCGTATCGCCGAGCTGCAGCACGCCATGGTTCGGCATGCCGATGATGTCCCCGGGAAAGGCATCCTCCACCAGTTCGCGCCGCTGAGAGAGGAACGAGACAACGTTGTTCGGCCGGATCTCCTTGCCGCTGCGACAGATCTTCAACCGCATGCCACGCTCGAAATGCCCGGAGCACACGCGGACGAACGCGATGCGGTCGCGATGCGCGGGATCCATATTGGCCTGAATCTTGAACACCACGCCGGCGAACTTCGGTTCGTCCGGTTCGACGGTTCGCTGCAAGGCAGCCCGCGGCCCAGGTGGCGGGGCGAGATCGACGAGTGCGTCGAGCGTCTCGCGCACGCCGAAGTTGTTGATGGCCGAACCGAACAGCACCGGAGTTTGCTTGCCGGCAAGAAAAGCCTCGCGATCGAATGGTTCGGAAGCGCCCTGGATCAGATCGATCTCGTTGCGGGCCCGGTTGAACTCCTCGCCGAAGCGCTCTGCATAGACGGGATTGTCGATCCCCTCGACGATCTCGTCGTCGATCACCCGATCTGCACCGGCGTGAAAAACGCGCATGCGGTTTGCATTTAGATCGTAGACCCCGCGGAACTGCTTACCCATCCCGACGGGCCAGGTGAAGGGCGCGGTCGCCATCCCGAGCGTCGCTTCGATTTCATCGAGCAGATTGAGCGGCTCGCGCACCTCGCGGTCCATCTTGTTGATGAACGTGATGATCGGCGTACCGCGCGAGCGGCACACCTGCAAAAGACGAAGCGTCTGGGCTTCGACCCCGTTCGCAGCATCGATCACCATGAGTGCCGCATCGACGGCGGTCAGCACCCGGTACGTGTCTTCGGAAAAATCCTGGTGGCCCGGCGTGTCGAGCAGATTGATGACGCAGTCGCGGTACTCCATCTGCATCACCGAACTCGCCACCGAGATGCCCCGCTGCTTCTCGATCTCCATCCAGTCGGACGTTGCATAGCGCGAGGCCTTGCGTGCCTTGACGCTGCCGGCGATGTGGATCGCCCCTGCATAGAGCAGCAGCTTCTCCGTCAGCGTGGTCTTGCCGGCGTCCGGGTGCGAGATGATGGCGAACGTGCGGCGGCGCGCGCGTTCCTGCGAAACGTCCATGAGAATACCCGGAGGAGCGCTGGCGAACGGGCGCTCGCTCCACAAAAAAGACGCGAGTCTAGCGGCTCACCCCTGCCGGCGCAACGCAATGCAGCAAACGCGCGCGACGGCGATGCTCAGGGAAGACGGCCGTCGGCACACTGGATTGCACCGCCGCCGGAGACGAGCTGGCAAGCAACGATGCGGCCCGAAGCCTGATGGTGGAACCATGCCGTACTCGTTGCGCCGCTGGTCGCGACGCCGACGGCCGCGTAGGTCGGCGCAACCTGCACTTGCGACTCCGCCGG
>JBIKKL010000016.1:0-19481 GCA_044360365.1 Burkholderiales bacterium
CGATGATTCGGGAGTTGCGCACGCTGGTGAATATCCCGATCGTCGGCTACGGTGAAACTGCGTTCAATCTTGCCGGCCTTTACGGGCGCAAGGTCGGGATGCTCTTCTTCAACGTGAACCGACACGATTTCTGGCTGGAACAGGTGCGCCAGTGGGGCGTCGCCGAACGCTTCGCCGGCATCGCCCCGGCGGGGGTGACGTTCGACGATGTCGTGAGCGCGCACGTGGATTCGAGCAAGCTGCAGGGCGTGGTGGATCGCATCGTCGCAAGCGGCGAGAAGCTCGCGCGCGAGGCGGGTGCCGACGTGATCGTGCCCGGCGAGATGCCGATGAACCTGCTGCTCGCAAAGGCCGGCGTGCATCACATCGGCGGGGCTACGGTGATCGACGGCATCGCGACCTGCTTCAAGATGGCCGAAACACTCGTCGGCCTGAAACAGGTTGCCGGCATGACCCCGAGCCAGCGCGGCTACTTCCACGCCCAGCCTCCCGCCGAGCGCGTGGAGCAAGTCCTGCAGTTTTACGGTCTGCAGGATCTTGGCAAGCGTATCCCGGAAGCAAAATGAGTCGCAGAAATCCGCTCGAGGACTACCCCGCCGGGTGCACGACAATCACTTCCCGGCGAGTAGCCTGACCACATCCTTGCCCGTCAAACTCTTGTCGCGCGTCTCGGGCGTCTCTTTGCCGAGCTTGGTCGCCGCGACGAGTTCGAACATGTCGGCCTGACCCTGGAAGAGTCGCGGCGTCATGCCCGCGCCTTCGAAGGTGCGCGCGATCTCGTGCATCTCGGGCACCCAGCGGTACGCCTTGGGCGGCAACTGCGGGACGGCCTTGAGGAACGAGTCCAATGCCTCGGCGCGTGAGGCGCGCAGCTGCTGTTCGACGAAATCCGCCACGCCGAGTCGTTGTGCGGCCATCAATGTCTGCAGCACGAGCCCCTGCGTCCCTTTGTTGAATGCGCTGTAGCACATCTTCACTGCACTGGCATCGCCCATCTTCTCGGTGAGGATGTGTACGCGCAGGAATTCGTTCTCGAGCTGCTTGAGGTCGCCGGCGCCCGGACCCGAGACGTAGAGATTCACCTTCGCCCCGCCTCGCGGCGGCGGCCCGATGATGCCGCCATCGAGACAGCGCGCACCCGCGTCGCGGATGACCTTGTCGATTTCCGCCATCGTATCGGGTGCGATCGCGTTGCAGTCGATGAACAGCGGTTTGTTCGGTTGCGCCTTGATGGCTGCTGCGGCTTCGGTCGCGAACTCCAGCGCCGCGCCGGGATTCATCACGGACATGACGAGATCGCACTGCGCCGTCATCTTCGCGATCGATCCGACATCGATCAATCCGACTTCGGCGGCCATTTTCCGGCTGCGCTCGCTGCGCTTCTCCAGAGCCGTCATCACCGTATAGCCCTGCTGCTTGAGTTGCATGGCGACTCCCTGGCCCATGTCGCCCGGCGTCATGAATCCGATGCGTTCGATCTTCATGCGTATACCTCTTCGTGTTGGGTGTGTGGATACGGCCGGTCCATGCAGACCGGCGCTCGGTGGTCGAGATGCGCTTGCAGTATGGCATCGGCGGGTTGTGTACGGTGAACCCGGGAAACGGCAAACGAGAAAGGGGAAAGATTGCGGCTTCGCCGCTTACTCATTCTTCACCCTCCCATGAACGCAAATTCCACCTCCGGCCGACGTCCGCTCATGATATCCGCAAGGGCCCGGCCCGATCCGCACGCCAGCGTCCAGCCCAGCGTGCCGTGACCGCTGTTCAGATACAGATTGGCAATCGCGGTGCGTCCGATCAGGGGCACGTTGCCGGGCGTTGCGGGCCTGAGCCCGGTCCAGAAATTCGGCTCGCCCGGATCGAACGCCCCGGGAAACAGCGTCTGCGCGCGTCGCAGGATCGCTTCGCAACGGGTCTGGTTGATCGACAAATCGTAGCCGGTGAATTCGGCCGTACCTGCCACCCGCAACCGATCGCCCAAGCGCGAGACCACCACCTTCAATTCTTCGTCGATCAGGCTGACGAAGGGCGCGCGCGAGGAATCCACGATCGGCACGGTGATCGAGTATCCCTTGGCGGGATAGATGCGTACCGGCAGACCCAACGGACGCAGGAGCAGCGGGGTATAGCTGCCCAGTGCGACGACGTAGGCATCGGCCTGCAGTTCGCGGCTTCCGTTCGCGTCGGCGACCCGAACGGCGGCGATTCGATCCGCCCGGCGCGTCATGCCCTGGACCTCGGTACCGTAAAGAAAGCGAACACCATACTCGGCAGCGAGTGCCGCGAGGCGCTGGGTGAACAGATGCGCGTCGCCCGATTGATCGGATGGCGTGTAGGTCGCTCCCTGCAGAGAATGTTCGATCGACTCGAGCGCCGGTTCGATCGCGATCGCTTCGGCCGCAGTCTTCATCGTGAGGTCGCAACCGTGAGCCTGCATCAGCACCGCAGTCTGCGCTGCGTGGTCGTATGCGGCGCGATCGGTGAAGAAGTGCAGGATGCCGCGTTCGAGGTGATCGTTCACGATCCCTGTCGCCTGGCGCAAATCATCGAGTCGGGCGCGGCTGTAGATGCCCAAACGCACGAGCTGCGCGGTGTTGTATCGAGCCCGCTCGGGAAAGCACTCGCGCAAGAACGAGAGACCCCAGAGCCACTGCTGCGGGTCGAGCCGGAACCGGAACAGCAGCGGCGCATCCTCGCGAAACAGCCAACGCAACACCTTGGTGGGCGCCTCGGGATTGGCCCAGGGCTCCGCGTGACTCACCGAAATCTGGCCACCGTTGGCGAAACTCGTTTCGAGACCCGGGCCCGGCTGCCGCTCGACGACGCTGACTTCGTGACCTGCCCGCGCCAGATACCAGGCACTTGCGACGCCGACCACGCCTGCGCCTAGAACGATGACTTTCAAGATGGACGGCCGCTGCGGTTCGTTGTTGGGACGGGGACGACTCGAAACATTCGGCAATCGGTGATTCTACCTCCTGCCCGTACGCGAGGCGCGCGCCTGACCCTCTGCAACGCGCGACAAGCGAACGACATGGAAGCATAATCCCCCTCCTGAAAATGAGCCGACACGACTTGCGTCGTCAGCGCGCGATCGCGTTCGCGGAAAAGCACGACAGACTCCGATCGGCCCGATACTTCGAGGAGAACCGTCGAGATGTTCCATCGCATATCCGTCGCAGCATGCCTCGGTCTGAGCCTTTCGGTTGCCGCTTTGCCCGGCACGGCGCAGACCTACCCGACCAAGCCCGTACGCCTCATTTCCCCGTATCCGCCCGGCGGCGGTACGGACGCCACTGCACGCATCATCGCGCAGGCGCTGGGCGAGCAGCTCGGGCAGCAGCTGATCGTCGATACGCGTGGTGGCGCCTCGGGGATGATCGGTACCGAACTCGCTTCGCGCGCAGCCCCCGACGGCTACACGCTCGTGCTCGGCAATGTCGCGCCGCTCGCGATCCTGCCCAATGCGTCGAAGAAGCTCGCCTACGACCCGATCAAGGATTTCACGCCGCTCAGCCTGCTGGCGACCTCGGACTACGTACTGACCGTGCATCCGTCGCTGCCGGTGCGCAACGTCAAGGAATTGATCGCGCTCGCCCGTTCTCGTCCGGAGGAGCTTACGTACGCTTCGAGCGGGCCGCTCGGCGCGCCGCATCTCGCCGGGGAGTTGATCAACCTACTCGCCAAGACGAAGCTCGTGCATATCCCCTACAAGGGCAACGGTCCGGCTGCCCTCGCGGTGATCACGGGTGAAGCAACGATGTTGTTCGGCAGCGGCCCGTCGGTCGTGCCGCACGCGAAAGCCGGCAAACTGCGCATGATCGCCACCACGGGACTCAAGCGCTCAATGCCCGACATCGGCACCGTCGCCGAGGTGCTCCCGGGTTACGAAGTGACGCAGTGGTACGGACTCCTCGTCCCGGCCGGGGTGCCGAAAGACATCGTCGACCGACTGAGCCGCGAGATCGGCAAGGCCATCGCCAATCCGAAGGTCGACAAGCTTCTCGTCAACCTGGGCACCCAGCCCGTCGCGAATACCCCCGAGCAGTTCGCCGCCTTCATCAAGGCCGAATCGGCGAAGTGGGCCCGCGTGATCAAGACGGCCAACATCCAGCCCCAGTAGCCAGGAATCGCGCGTCCATGCCGGTCGACGAGTTCGAATTCTTTCTGGAGAAGGCCTGGTCCGACGGCCTGCCGGTCGTCACGCCGACCGAGGCACGTGTCCAGCGGATGCTCACCGGCACTGCACTCCCGCCGGACGAACTTGTCGGGCTCGTGCCGCCCGCGATGGAACCGGCCACCGTGCGTACCGTGGCCATCCACGCGCTCATGGCAGGCTGCAAGCCCGAATACCTGCCGGTCGTCATCGGTGGCTTGCGTCTCATGCTGCGCGAGGAGTTCAATCTAAACGGCGTGCAGGGAACGATGCATGGGGTTGCGCCCCTCATGATCGTGAACGGTCCCTATGCGAAGAAGATCGGCCTGCACGGCGGAAACGGCTGCTTCGGTCCGGGCTTTCGCGCCAACGCGTCGATCGGCCGTGCCATCCGGCTGATGCTGCTCAATCTCGGCGGCGGCATCCCCGGCGTGGGCTCGGCCACGGTGTTCTCGACGCCGATGCGCTACACCGCGTGCCTGACCGAGAACGTCGACAAGAGCCCGTGGGAAACCCTTGCAGTATCGAGAGGATATGGGGTCGACGCAGATGTCATCACCTGCGCCATGGTCGAGAGCCCGCGCCTTTGCTACGACGACGCCAGCCAGACGCCGGAAAGACTCCTGATCGGCATCGCGGATTCGATGGCCGGACTGAGTTCCTGGAACATGCACGTGCGCTCAGACATGCTGGTTGCGATGAGCCCCGAGCAGGCGAGCATCTGCGCTCGCGCAGGCATGAGCCGTGCCGACGTGCATGCAGAACTCATGCGCATCGCCGGACGCACCGTGCGCGAACTCAAACGCGGCGGCAACTGGCGCCCGGAACGCGCCGCCAAACTGGGTCTCGACCCGACGGACGATGACCGCTTCGTGCCCGCCGTCAAGGATCCGCGCGATCTGCATCTCATCGTTGCGGGCGGCTGGGGTCCGCTGACAGCGGTCTGCCATGGCTGGGGCGGCGGCAGTCGCGCCGTGCACGGCACCTACGAGGTCTGACGCGCCGTCCCTGCGCTGCGCCGAGAAGAAACGGCAAGGCGGTGCATCGTGCGTGCTAGCATGCGCCCTGCAGAAGAGCACACACCCCAGATAAGAAGGAGACCCGCCATGAAGCTCGCCCTGCTCGACGACTACATGAAGATCGCGCTCGAAAGCGCCGACTGGGATCGCCTGCGCAAGCGAGGCATCGGGATCACCGTCTTCGATACGGCATTTGCATCCGCCGATGACGCGGCCGCCAAGCTGCAGCCGTTCGAGATCGTCAACCTGCTGCGCGAGCGCACGCACTTTCCGCGCACACTGATCGAACGGCTGCCGAATCTGAAGATGATCGCCATGACGGGGCGGCGCGCGCCGAGTCTCGACATCCCCGCCGCGACCGATCACGGCATCCTCGTCTGCAATACGCATGGCGGAGAAGGCGGTGCATCGACCTCCGAGATGGCATGGGCCTTGTTGCTGGCGGGTGCCCGCGATCTCGTCAAGGCAGAGAAAGGCGTGCGCGCCGGTCGCTGGCATGAAGGCATCCGCGCGGGCACCGTACTCGAAGGACGCCAGCTCGGCCTCGTCGGACTCGGGCGCCGGGGGGCGCGCATGGCCGGCTACGGCAAGGCGTTCGGCATGGACGTGGCCGCCTGGAGCCAGAACCTGACGCCCGAGCGCGCAGCCGAAGTCGGCGTCCGGTGCGTGAGCAAGGAAGAACTCTTCTCGACGTCGGATTTCATCAGCATCCATGTCGTGCTGAGCGACCGCTCCCGCAAGCTCGTCGGTGCATCGGACTTCGCCCGCATGAAGCCTTCGGCGATTCTGGTCAACACTTCACGCGGACCCATCGTCGACGAAGCAGCCCTCGTGGAGGCTCTGCAGCAGAAGAAGTTCGCCCATGCGGCGCTCGACGTCTACGACCGCGAACCGCTGCCGGCGGATCATCCGCTCAAGCGTCTCGACAACGTGACCCTCGCGCCGCATCTCGGTTACGTCAATACCGACGTGTTCAAGACGTTCTACGGCGATGCGCTGAAGAACATCGAAGCGTGGCTCGACGGCGCACCGACGAACGTACTCAACCCCGATGTACTTGGCAAGAAGTAAGCACAGGAAGGATCGATACCGATGCAATTGCAACGACTCGCGCTGCTCGCGGCTGCACTCGCTGCCGCCGGCGCAACCCACGCACAAACTTATCCGACCAAGCCGATCCGCCTCGTCATCTCGCAGACGACGGGCGGGAACGCGGACTTCGTCGGGCGCCAGTTCGGTCAGCGTCTGGCCGAACGTCTGGGCCAGCAGGTCGTGGCGGACAACCGTCCGGGCGGCGCTGGCGTCATCGGCTCGGAAACCGTTGCACGCGCGTCGCCCGATGGCTACACGCTGCTGCTCGCACCGACCTCCTTCGGCATCAACCCCGCCATCCACGCGAAGCTGCCCTACGATCCGCAACGGGACTTCGCGCCGATATCCCTGCTCGCCGCAAGTTCGGCTGTCGTGGTGTTGAGCCCGCAGATCCAGGCGCGAACCGTCGGCGAACTGGTCGCACTTGCCAAGGCGCAGCCGGGCAAGCTGCATTTCGGCTCTTCGGGCATCGCGTCGTCGAATCACCTGGCGGGCGAACTCTTCCGCTACATGGCAGGCATCGAAACCGTCCACGTACCCTACAAAGGCGCACCGCCTGCACTGACGGATCTGCTCGGCGGACGCATCCAGTTCATGTTCGCAAGTCCGCCTTCGGTGATGGCGCTCGTGCGCAACGGCAAGCTGCGTGCGATTGCGACGACGGGTACCAAACGCGCGGCGCAACTGCCCGAGCTGCCGACGGTGGCGGAATCCGGTGTGCCGGGCTACCAGAGCACCGTCTGGCAGTCGCTCCTCGCCCCGGCGAAGACGCCTGCACCCATCATTCAACGCCTGCATGCCGAAGTCGCCGAGATCGGACGTCAGCCCGATCTGAAGGAACGTCTGATCGTCGACGGCTCCGAGGTCATCGCCAGCACGCCGAAGGAATTGGCCGATCACATCGCCGGCGAGATCGCGCGCTGGACGAAGGTGGTCAAGGTCATCGGACTGAAGCTGTAGGGAGATGGCGGCCAGCATGAGCGCAGCCATCGACGAGTTCGAGTTCTTCCTCGACAAGGCGTGGTCGGACGGATTACCGGTCGTCACGCCGACCGAAGCGCGACTGGAGCGCATGCTCACGGGCACGAAGCGCGATCCGAACGAACTGATCGGCCGCGTGCCCCCGGCGATGGAGCCGGCAACGGTACGCACCGTTGCCATCCATGCGTTGATGGCGGGCTGCAAGCCCGAATACCTGCCGGTCGTCCTCGGCGGCCTCGAACTCATCCTGCGCGACGAGTTCAACATGAACGGCGTGCAGGGCACGATGAACGCCGCGGCACCGCTCATGATCGTGAACGGCCCCTATGCCGAAAGAATAGGGCTGCATGGGGGCAATGGCTGCTTCGGTCCGGGCTTTCGCGCGAACGCGACGATCGGGCGCGCAATCCGGCTCATGCTCTTCAATCTCGGCGGCGGGATTCCGGGCGTCGCCTCGGCCACGATCTTCGCCACACCGCTGCGCTACACGGCCTGCGTGACGGAAAACATGGCCAAGAATCCGTGGGAAAGCCTCGCAGTGTCGCGCGGCTACTCAGCGGACGACGACGTCATCACCTGCGCGATGGTGGAGAGTCCGCGGCAGTGCTTCGACGACGTGAGTCAGGAACCGAAGCGACTCCTGCGCGGCATCGCGGACTCCATGGTCGCCATGGGCTCGTGGAACGTGCATGCGCGCTCCGACATGGTCATCGCCATGGGACCGCAGCATGCAGACATCTGCGCAAAGGCCGGCATGAGCCGCGCCGAGGTCCATGCGCATCTGATCGAAATCGCCGGGCGCAGGATTCGCGACCTCAAGGATGGAGGCAACTGGCGCCGCGAACGCGCCCTGGCCTTTCCCGAGCCTGTCGATCCGGACGACGACGAGTGCTTCATCCGCGCGATCAAGCACCCCGCGGATCTGCATCTCATCGTGGCGGGCGGCTGGGGGCCATGCACGGCCCTTTGTCACGGCTGGAGCGGCGGCAGCCGCTCGGTACACGGCAAGTACGCCGCATAGCTGCCGCGGAGTTCGCCATGCACATCGAAGAGACCCTGAAGCTCGACTACAAGGATGTGCTGATCCGCCCCAAGCGCTCTGCGCTGCCGTCGCGGGCCGAAGTCGACATCCAGCGCGAGTTCGCGTTCAAGCACAGCGGCCACCGCTACAAGGGCATTCCCATCGTCGCCTCGAACATGGATACCGTGGGCACGATGAACATGGCGAATGCCCTCGGATCACTGGGGCTGTCGGTCACACTGCACAAGTACTACGAGGTCGATGCGCTGGTCGAGTTCTTCAAGGCGTCGCCGCATACCGATCTGCACTTCTATTCGATGGGCATCACCAAGTCGGACCACGACCGCTTCGAACGCGTCCTTGCTCGCGCCGGCGATTCGATCCGCAACGTGTGCATCGACGTCGCCAACGGCTATACGGAAGCGTTCGTTCGCTTCGTCGAGAAGTTTCGTCACGATCATCCGTCCCTCACGATCATGGCCGGCAACGTCGTCACAGGCGAGATGACCGAAGAGCTGATCCTCTCCGGCGCCGACATCGTCAAGGTCGGCATCGGGCCTGGATCGGTGTGCACGACCCGAATCGCAACCGGCGTCGGCTATCCGCAGCTCTCCGCCGTGATCGAATGCGCGGATGCGGCGCATGGGCTCGGCGGCCTCATTTGTGCCGACGGCGGATGCACCGTGCCCGGCGACATCGCGAAGGCCTTCGGCGGCGGCGCCGATTTCGTGATGCTCGGCGGCATGTTCGCCGGTCACGACGAATGCGAAGGCGAGCTGATCGAACGCGATGGCAAGCGCTACATGCGCTTCTACGGCATGAGCAGCGAGACGGCCATGAAAAAGCACTCGGGCGGCATGGCGCAATATCGCGCCGCGGAGGGCAAGGAAGTCCTGGTCGCGTGCAAGGGACCGGTCGCCGCCACGGTGCAGCAGATTCTCGGCGGTGTCCGCTCGGCCTGCACCTACGTCGGCGCGCGTCGACTGAAGGAACTCACCAAGCGAACGACTTTCGTGCGCGTGCGCATGCAAGCCAACGAAGTCTTCGGGGGCGCGTGAAGGCGCGGTCCTGCGTGCAACTCGGACAACGACGAGGTACATCCATGAACGAAACCCTGCCCTTCATCGATCCGACCGCCGGCTCCGGCAAGGCGCGCATCGCGCCCGCTGCGCGACCGGCCGATCTCGCCGGCAAGACGGTGGGACTCCTCGACAACACCAAGGAGCAGGCGGATGTCATCCTGGCCGCACTCGGTGAAGCGCTGCAGGCCCGCTATGGGGTGGCGAAGGTCGTCATCCGGCGCAAGGAACATTATTCGAAACCTGCGCTGGATACGCTCATCGAGGAGATGGCGAACGAGGTCGATGTCGCGGTTGCCGCCGTCGGCGGGTGAGGGTCTTGCACGTTGTGCAGTGTGCACGACACGATCGAGTTCGAAAGGCGCGGAATTCCCGCGACGACCATCATCACCGCAGCGTTTCACAACGCGGCGGAGTTCCAGTTCCGCGGCAAGGGCATGGACAAGCATCCGTACATCGAGATGCCGCACCCGATCAGCAATCTCACGACCGACGAGATGCGGGCGCTGACGCTGCAATACGTCGACGCCCTGGTGCGTCAGATCACCGCGTGAGCGGGGAGTAGAATCGGGTGGCCGACAGTTACGGATAGTCGGCCGCACATCGGCTTCGACAGGGAGGCAGCACCATGCTCATGACCATGCGCACCTGGCACGTGCATCGGCGCGACTACGACGAGTTCGCCCGCATCAGCGAAGACGACTATTGGCCCGCCTTCGACGGTCTCGACGGCCGCGCACTCGGCATGTGGGTGATCCGGGTCGGCGGTCCCGAGCGTCTCATGATCATGACGCGCTACGAGAGCCTGGGACATTGGCTGGGCACGCGCGCGTGGGGCGATGCGGCCGGCAAGCTCAAGACCGTGTCCAATCGCCGCGATCAGCTGATCCTCGACACCGACCTCGTCGCCATGCACGCGCTGAGCCACCGCCAGCCCGTGGCAGATGCTCCGGAGGCTCAGGCGGGCGTCTACGTGCTCGAGACCTTCAAGGCGAAGTTCGACGACACCGAGCACTTCCGCGAGCTCACCGAAGACGTCTGGACGCCCTGGGCCGAAGCCCAGGGCGGCGTGCGGTTGATAGGCATGTGGCGCTCGTACATCGGTCCGCTCGACCAGGTGCACGTCCTCACCCGGGCAGACAGCTTCGAAGTCTGGGAGCAGCGCCACGCACCGGACATCGACTGTGCCCGAGCGATCGTGGAACGTACCGCGATGTCGCGCCGCGAGAGCGTCAAGCTGCTGTACCCGATCACCCGCCGCCGGCCGTGACTTCGTCCATCGGCGTGCCGGTCCTGGTCGAACGGACCGACGGCACCACTTGCCTGACGCTCAATCGGCCGGACAAGGCCAACGCGCTCGATGCCACCTGTGCCGAGCAGCTGCTTGCCGCCGTCGAGGCGTCGTTCCACGACGGGACCCGGCTGCTCGTGCTCACCGGCGCCGGCCAGCACTTCTGCGCCGGATTCGACTTCACCGGCATCGAAGCGCAAAGCGAAGGCGATCTGCTGCTGCGCTTCGTGCGCATCGAACAACTGCTGCAAACGATCTGGCACGCGCCGATTCCCACCGTCGCTCTCGTTCAGGGCGGCGCGTTCGGCGCGGGGGCGGACATCGTCTGTGCCTGCGAACAACGGATCGGCGCGCCGAACGCACGCTTCCGCATGCCGGGCCTGAAGTTTGGCCTCGCCCTCGGAACACGCCGTCTCGCCGAGCGCATCGGGCGCAAGTACGCGCGTCTGGTCCTTGGTGCGAGTGCGGTATTCGACGCCGATGAAGCCCTCAGGATGCGCTTCCTCGATTCGATCGTACCCGCCGCCGAGTGGCCTGACTTGACCCGCACCCTCCTGGAAGCGGCCCAGGCCCTTCCTCCGGAGGCGCGGCGCAGCCTCAATCGGCTTACCGCCGCCGACACCCGGGATATCGATCTCGCCGACCTCGTCCGCTCGGCAGCGGTGCCGGGATTGAAGAGCCGCATCAGGGATTTCCGGTCCGGCTCCCGGTAAATCCCCGGGATTTCAGGCAGCAGTTAGGCCTGCAGGAATCGGCCTAATCCGGCTTCCGAACATCGAAGAACCACGCAAGAATTGGCGCATTTGTGTCGATAACCCCAGTCTGATTCTTCGTGACTGAAACGGAAACGCGCCCATGGAACTCGAAGCCCCAGAACAAGAACTGCTGGACAAGCTGCGCGCATCGAACATCCGCATCCCCCCGCGCCCGCAGATCCTGCAGGACATCAACAACATGCTCAGGGACGAGGATTCGACCGAACGCATGATCGGGCAGCTGATCGCCCGCGACGTCGCGCTCACGGCCGAAGTCTTCAAGCTGGCCAATTCGCCGATGTATCGGCGCGGATCCAAGGTCGATAGCATCGAACAGGCGATCCGGATGCTCGGCCGCAAGGCCATGGGCGATCTCGCCCGCAGTGCCCTGCTGCGGCAGCAACTCGGGGGCAACTCCGCCGATATGGAAGCTTTCTGGGAGCGCTGCACCGACATCGGTACGATCTGCAGTGTGCTCTGTGATCAGCTGGAGCGGCCCGGAAAACTCACGGCCGACCAGGCCTACCTGATCGGTCTCTTTCACGATTGCGGCGTACCGGTGCTGATGCAGCACATCAAGGGCTACGGCAGGGCACAGTTCATCTCCCCCCTGGCTCCGGATTTTCTTGCCGAGGACGACGAGAACCAGACCAGCCACTGCATTGCCGGGCTGATGGTTGCCACCGAGTGGGAACTTCCCGAGCTTTTGTGCGAGGCCATCCGCGGCCATCACTACGTGATCTCGGACGATCAGAAGCAGCCCCACTCGGTGGCGCTGCTTCAGCTTGCGCTGCATGCGTATGCGCGTTCGCGCAGCTGGCAAGACGACGATTGGTCATTTCAGTCCGGGCGCGTGCTGCAGACCCTCGGGCTCGACGCCGATCAGATCGACGCCGTGCTGGATGAAGCGTTGGCATCGTTCGAAGTTTTCCACTGAGTCGATCCGCAGATTCGCAGTTCCGGAATCGAGATGAAGCCGAGTACACCCGCCCCCCAGCGCCCCATCCACGGTCCCTCGGGCGCATGGTCGCTGTGGGTCGTGATTCCGCTCGACGCAGTCGGTCTCTATCTCACGCTGGCGGCCCTCGATTTCATCCCGCACGGATGGCCCACTCCGCGCATGTCGGTCTGGGTCACGCTCGGCGCCGCCATCGCCTTGTTCTCCATGGCCCGCGCGATCGCACTGTTGGCACTGCGCCGGCTGCTCAACTGGCGCATCGCCAGCGATTCCTGGAGCAGGATCGCGAACTCGCATCGAACGCGCGTTCGCTGAATGCGGTCGGCGAATAGCGAACCTAAGCGGTTCGTACGCGTCCGATAGAGCAGGCGCTGCACCGGACACATCGTAGAATCAGGCAGGCGGCAATCACCTGCCGCATTGTTCTGCGTGCTCGTCCGTCCGAGACCACGATATCAACCACTCAGATGCTTTGGGTCCAACCCCCAATGAGCGATACCGACCGCACCGGCAAGTCCCCCCACGCCTTCATGCGCGAAGCGATGGGCGTACAGTCGCATCTGCTCGCACAGCGGCGTACCTTCGTCACTGCCGCGCTGCTTGCGGATCGGGAGGCTCTCAACGCGGGCAACGGCTTCGTCGCGGCCGATGTCGATGCCTATTTCGATGCGCGGGCGCGGGAGATTCCCGCTGCACCGCCTCGCCTCAGGACATGGCGAACGTAATCTATTCCGCCGGCGCGTTCGCCGATCTGGAACGGATCTTCGATCAGCTCGAAGCCGAGGATCCCACGCTGGCGGGCAATACGGTCGCCACGATTCGGCGTGGGATAGCCGACCTCGCAAACCAGCCGTTGCTTGGCCGCCCGGCCGAAGCCGGGCTGCGCGAACGAACCGTATCGCGCGGGCAGACCGGCTATGTCGTGCTGTACCGCTTCGTCGAACTGGACGACATCGTGCTGATCGCCGCCGTGCGGCATCGCCACACTGCAGGGTATCCGGCGCCCGGGTGAACTCGTAGCGGCAACGGGCTTGCCGCGTCGATGCCCGCGCAAAAAGGTGCTCGCCGCCATCGTGCGGCCGCTCGACATGACTTCGATACGCGTCGGCAACCGTGAATACGCGAAGCAGAACGGCGCCTACGGCCTCACGACCCTGCGGCCTCGACACGTCAGCGTATCGGGCACCGAAATTCGATTCTGTTTCCGCGGCAAGAGCGGCATCGCCCATCGCGTGGTTGTGGACGAGCCGCGGCTTGCGAGGGTCGTACGCCGCCTGCTCGATCTGGCGGGCTGCGGCGAAGCGAGGCAAGCCCCGGCGCAACGCCTCTATCGACTGTTGACACAGACGGCGACGACGACCGTGCGCGCAACCAAGGTTCGAAACGGCACGAAGTCGATCAATCGATCGTAGCGACTTCGACCCGCACATCCGGCGTCGCAACTGCGACGCTGCCGTAGAGCGGTCATCTGCCCTTGAAGCGTTCGATCAGGGCGCCCCCTTCCGCAGCACTCACGCCTGCCAACTGAAACTTCAACCCCACGCCGTTGAATACGGTGAGATCGGTGCGCACGGGCTTGCTGCGATCCATCCAGCCGGAGATCTCCACGGCTACGCTGCGCAGACCCGACTTCGTTTCACGGGCAAACGATTGCAGCAACTCCACACCGCAGGCCGCCACGGCCGTGAGAAACAACTCGGCGGGCGTCACCTCTTCGCCCGGGCAACCGTTCTGCACCGGACCGTCGACGATGAAATGATGATTGCGTACGCTGCACATGACCCGGCCGTGGATCTCGGTCGACCGGGCGCCCACGTTATAGCTGCGTGCCGTACTGGGTTGCTCCATGGGTTGCCCCCTTCCTGGTTTACGAGCGACCGTGAGGACGCCCGATCGGTGAAATCGGTTTCATGGCGTGACTTCGAATACTGCGTCGACCTCTACCGCGACACCGCGCGGCAGCTCGGCCACGCCGACGGCGGTGCGTGCGTGGCGTCCTGCGTCACCGAAGATTTCCACGATGAGATCCGAAGCGCCGTTCACAACGAGCGGCACGTCCGTAAATCCGGGCGCGACATTGACGAACCCACCCAGACGAACGCAGCGCACGATGCGATCGAGATCGCCGCCGCACGCGCTTGCAGCCACGGCGAGAACGTTGAGTCCGCACACACGTGCTGCGGCCTGGGCGGTCGCAAGATCGATCGACCCACCGACTTTGCCCGTGTACGGAGGATGCCCGGCGGCGGCACAGATCTGGCCTGCAACGAAAAGCAGCGATCCGGTGCGTACGAACGGCACGTAATTCGCAGCCGGGGCCCGAACCGAAGGCAGCGTGATGCCCAGCGATTTCAATCGTTCGTCGATACGTCCTGCCATGGCGATACTCCTGCGTGTAGCGCCTGCCGATCGGCGGGTCGCGTCTGCTATATTGGCGGCAAGCCGCGACGCAGGCAACCTCTTCGAACAACCCCGCGCGCGACACCCTGCGGGTTCCAGCAAAACCGTGTTCGACATCGTCCTCTACGAGCCCGAAATCCCCCCCAACACCGGCAATGCCATGCGTCTGTGCGCGAACATCGGCGCGCGTCTGCATCTGATCGAACCGCTGGGCTTCGTCCTGTCGGATCGGCGGTTGCGACGCGCCGGACTGGACTACCGAGATCGTGCGCAAGCGCTGGTGCACCCGTCATTGGAGTCGTGCAGGCACACGCTGGGCGAGCGTCGGTGGTTCGCCTTGTCGACGCGCGGAAGGCGCAGTTATCACGAGGTCGGATACCGGGAAAACGACGTGCTGCTGTTCGGCCCCGAGACGCGCGGACTGCCCCCGGACGTGCTCGACACCTTCGACGACGATCATCTGATCCGGCTGCCCATGCTCCCCACGAGCCGTAGCCTCAACCTCGCGAATACCGTGGCGATCGTCGCCTACGAAGCATGGCGGCAAAACGGCTTCAAGGGTTCACACGCGGTCGATACGGACTGACCGGATCGCCCATTAGAATTCTGCGCGAGGATCGCGCTCGAGCAGCAATGCAACGGCTGCGGCCGGTTCGAGCTTTCCGCGCAGCACCGCACACACTGCCTTCGTAATCGGCATATCGACGCCGATGCGGCTCGCCAGACGCTCTACTTCGTACGCCGTGCCGACCCCCTCGGCGACGTGTCCCAGCGTACCGAGAATCTCGCTGATGGACGCACCCGCGGCCAGACGCAGCCCTACCGTTCGATTGCGCGACAGATCCCCGGTGCAGGTGAGAATGAGGTCGCCTGCACCGGCAAGCCCCAGAAACGTCTCCGTTCGTCCACCCAGGTGCAGACCCAAACGCGACACTTCGGCGAGACCGCGAGTCATGAGCGCAGCACGGGCGTTCAGACCGAGCCCCAGACCATCGCATATGCCGGCGGCAATCGCCATGACGTTTTTGGTGGCCCCCGCGACTTCGACCCCGACGAGATCGTCGTTCGAGTACATGCGCAGTCGGCGGCTGTTCAATTCGCGCGAGAGACGCACCGCAAGATCGGCGACATCCGACGCGAGCACGACGGCCGCAGGCAAGCCGAGCGCCACTTCCTTCGCGAAGCTCGGCCCGGAGACGACACAGACGGGCCGCCCCGGCAAAACCGCGCGCGATACTTCATGGGGCAGCAGCCCTGTGCCCTGCTCGAAGCCCTTGCAGGCAAGGACGATATGGGCGGGCGACGTCGACAGCCGTTCGAGCACCTCCCGCAAGCCGACCATCGGGACGGCACAGACAACCGCGTCGCAGCCATCGAGCACGGACCAATCCGCATCGATGCGTATCGCAGGTTGTATCGGGATGTCGGGAAGGTAACGCGCGTTCATGCGCGCGCTGTCGAGGGCCGACGCGTGGTTCGGATTCCGCGCCCAGAGACAGACATCGTGCTGGCCGCTCAAGCTGATCGCGAGCGCAGTTCCCCACGCGCCCGCCCCGGCCACGCCGAGCTTCATGAGCCCCAGAGATCGGCGGATCTGAGGAAGCCCTGCCCGGCCTCGGCGTGACGCACGCGTACCCAGCCGTCGGCGGTCGTTTCCATCCATTCGAGCAGGACGCCGCGCGCCACCTTGAACGCGACCTTGGCGGAGGGATCCGCCGTGGTCCGGACTTCCGCCACGATCGCACGTACGACGACGTTGCGCTTCGAGGTCAGGACAGGCGCTTCGACCCAGCCGATGGTTCCCGAAGCGTCTTTCACCTTGGTCCAGCCTTCGAGAGAGACGAGCACCTCCAGCGGATACCCCGCACCCAGAACGAACAGGCGTTTCGACTTGCTGGACGGCGCATCGTAGAGCACGACCGGCTCGTCGCCGACGGTGCGGAACTGCGCCGCCCATCCATCGGCGGACATCGCCAGACCGAGCGCCAGGCTCAGTGCGGCAAGGAAACGCACGGCCGACACCCAGTGGCCTGACTTGCGGTCGCGGTTCATGCGACCGTGATCAGGCGTTGCCGCCCGGCGCGATGATGCCTTCCGGCTGCTGCTGGGCCTGCTGCTCCTGCATGCGCTGCATGTAAAGGGCTTCGAAGTTCATCGGTGCGAGCACGACCGGCATGAAGCCGGCACGCGTACCGGCGTCGGTGACGACTTCGCGCAAGTAGGGGTAGAGGATGTTCGGGCAGCCCACGCCGAGCACGACGTCGAGGTCTTCCTTGCCGAGGTTGCGAATCTGGAAGATGCCGGCCTGCGTCACTTCGATGAGAAACATCGTCTTGTCGCCGATCTTGGCGGTCACGGTTGCCGTCAGGAAGGCTTCGTAGACGCCGTCGCCGATCTGGGCAGCACCGTTCTGGATCTGCAGATCGACCTTGGGCTGATCGCGCTCGAGAAAAATCTGCGGGGCGTTCGGTATTTCGACCGACAGATCCTTCACGTAGAGCTTGTCGATCGTGAATACCGGGGCTATGGGCTCGCTCATTGGAACTCCTTGGATAATTCGCAGAATGGTACCGCACTTAGTCTGCGGGACCGGGAAACGGTTCGGCTCGGATCAGACGCCTCCCGCAGGGGCGTGCATCGTCGCGGACCTGCGTGACGACAGCGTGAAAACGAACCGATGCTGAACGGCTAGCCGTTGAGCATCGGTTCGAGCTTGCCGGCGTCATGGAGGGCGTAAAGATCGTCGCAGCCCCCGACGTGCGTCTCGCCGATGTAGATCTGCGGCACGGTACGGCGTCCGGTGCGGGACATCATCTCGACCTTCCGATCGGGATCGAGATCGATGCGGACCTTCTCGATCTCCTGCACGCCCTTGGCGAGCAACAACTGCTCCGCTCGAACGCAGTACGGACAAACGGCGGTGCAATACATGAGCACTTTCTGCACGGAACGACTCCGACTCGGAAGCGCCGGCGCGGCGCTATTTTTCGATCGGCATGCTCGCCTGTTGCCAGCCGAGGATGCCGCCCTTCAAATTGAATACCTCCGGGAACCCGCCCTTGCGCAAGCGCCCGCATGCTGTTGCGGAACGGCTCCCGGTCTGACAGACGACCACGATGGGCCGCTGCTTGAATTTCTCGAGTTCCTTGACGCGTTTGTCGATCTCGCCGACGGGAATATGGCGTGCGTTGGGAAGATGGCCCGCGGCGTACTCCGAGGCTTCGCGGACGTCGACCACCACGGCATCGCGGCGGTTGATGAGTTGAACGGCTTGTTGGACGCTCACCTCCTTGCTGCCGGAAAGCGCCTTCTGGATGATCGGCCACATCAGCATGATGCCGCTCACGACGCAGACGATGACGAGGAAGACGTTGTTCTGAAGAAACGTGAAGATGTTCGGTTGCATGGGTTTCGATCAACGGTGGATAGGCGCGCAGCGGCCGCTTGACTGCTTGCGGGAACCGCGCCGAACTAATTGATTTCGCGCTGCAAAGGCGCCGCAGAATAGCATACAATGAGGTCGTTGCGGACGGCCCCCGAGTGCCGGGGGTGCGCCGTTGCAGCATCGATGCGGCACGCGCAACGTCCACGGTCTCGAACCTTCTTCGCAGCCTCTTGCCGCCACCATGAACGTCACCCCCGTACTGTTGGTCATTCTCGACGGATTCGGCTACCGCGAAGGCGGCGCCGACAACGCCATCGCCCGAGCCCGCAAGCCCAACTGGGATCGCTACTGGGCAAGCTTCCCGCATACCACCATCAACGCCTCGGAGCTTCATGTCGGCTTGCCGCCCGAGCAGATGGGAAACTCCGAAGTCGGACACCTCAACATCGGCGCCGGACGCGTGGTCTTCCAGGAATTCACGAAGATCGAACTGGCGATTCGAAACGGCGAACTGGCCGGCAACGAGGTGTTGTCGAAGGCCGTCGACTCGGCCCGGAATGCGACGCTGCACGTGCTGGGCCTGCTCTCGCCCGGGGGCGTGCACAGCCACGAAGACCAGATCTTCGCGCTGGTCGACATGGCCGCTGCAAGCGGGGCGAAGCACATCGCGGTCCATGCCTTTCTCGACGGCCGCGACACCCCCCCCAGGAGCGCGGCCGAATCGGTGCGCAAGCTCCAGGCGTGCTGCGACCGTCATCCGGGCGCCCGCATCGGTTCGATTTGCGGCCGCTACTACGCGATGGACAGGGACCAGCGCTGGGATCGCACGAGCGCTGCGTATCGACTGCTCACGCAAGGCAAGGGCGACTTCGACGCAGCCGATGCCCTGGCCGGCCTCGAAGCGGCGTACGCCCGAGGCGAATCGGACGAGTTCGTCAAACCGACCGCCCTGCCCGGCGATGCCGTCCTGCGCGATGGCGATGCCGTCGTCTTCATGAACTTCCGCGCAGATCGTGCACGTCAATTGACCCGCGCATTGACCGATCCGGCCTTCGACGGTTTCGAGCGCGCTGTGCGGCCCAGGCTGTCCTACTACTGCACATTGACGAGTTACGGCGAGGAGTTCGATCTCCCGGTCGCGTTCGCCCCGCAAACCGTCCAGAACGGTTTCGGCGAATACATCTCGAAGCTCGGCCTGCATCAGCTGCGCATCGCCGAAACAGAGAAGTACGCGCATGTGACGTACTTCTTCAACGGCGGGGTCGAGAAGCCCTATCCCGGCGAAGAGCGCATCCTCGTGGCGTCCCCCAAGGTCGCCACGTACGACCTCGCCCCCGAGATGAG
>JBIKKL010000314.1:0-5910 GCA_044360365.1 Burkholderiales bacterium
ATCAGGTCGTCCACGTTGCCCACCTTTTGACCCGCATCGTTATAGATCGTCTTGCCTAGCAGCGTCTTCTTCACGCTCCAACCCATGGCGAGCTGTGTCGACTCGACCAAAGTGACACCAGGCGTGGTCGTCCCGCCGGCGACCTGAGCCGCCGCAAGACCTGCGCTGCAGAAAGCGCCGACCAAAGTCAGCGCCGACAAAGTAAAGCCGGAAACATTGTTCTTCATGAACTCGATCCTCGTGTGAAGGCGTGAACATCCAGGGGATGGCGGACGCCTGACGATGGCGTTTATAGGGCGATCGACCCGATCCGTCCGTTCGACAGCGCACGTCCTTCGCCGTACGCCACTGCACCGGGCCCACCATCGCGCCGGATACATGGTGCGCTATCGAACCGACGCTGCGCACTGAGGGCAGGCACACTTCGCAGAATCGAGAACACGGATGAGAACTCACATGATCATGAACAAACGATCCCTGCTTGCCCTTACGTTGTTAGGAACCGCTGTCGTCGCCGGTTGGAGTGCTGGTCGCAAGCACTCACGCGCGAAGGAGAAGGTGCGCAGCGCCGCTGCAATCGACCGGTGGGAAGACGAGGGCGGAAGTACGTCGAAACCCGGGAACGCGAGCGGCGACCGGCACTGAACCAATTGCACGCCAGGACTGCGGGCGCTCCGCGCTGTGTACCATGCGTACAGCCTCCCATCCCGATTCTGCCCATCATCGGCAACTTGCCATCGAAACGACTCGCCCTTCGCTCACATCGCCAAAGTCACCTGCGGGGCGCAGCATGCGAAGCGCGCAAGTCAATATGAGTCATATGCTTGAGTCCGGCATGATCCGGTCGAGCGGAGTGCGAGTAGCATGACCTACTGCATCGGTGTACTGCTGGAACACGCCCTGATACTTGCTTCGGACTCGCGCACCAACGCAGGCGTCGACAATTTCGCGAAGTTCTGCAAGATGACGGTCTTCGAGCGCCCGGGCGACCGCGTCATCGTCCTGCTGAGTTCCGGCAACCTCGCGGGAACCCAGGCGGTGATCAGCGTGCTGACCCAGCGCTGCGCCGCCGACGAGGGATCCGGCGGACTGTGGGGGGCACGTACGCTCTTCGATGCGGTGATGCTCGTGTCCGACGCGATGCGCGACATCGAGCGGCGCGACGGCCAGTATCTCGCGGACAGCGACATCAGTTTCAATGCCTCGTTCATCGTGGGCGGGCAGATTCGCGGTGAGCGGATGCGGCTGTTCCGGATCTACGCCGAGGGCAATTTCATCGAGGCCGGCGTTGACACCCCCTATGTCCAGACCGGCGAGACCAAGTACGGAAAACCCGTCATTGACCGCCTGATCCGGCGCTCGACGCCGGTTTCCGAAGCCACGAAGTGCGTGCTGGTGCCGATCGACCTGATCTGCTACGAAGTCGACAGCTTCGAGGTTCGCATGCGGCGACGCTTCGACGAGGGCGATGCCTACTTCACCGCGCTTAGCCGCGCATGGAGCGAGGGCATCCGGGTTGCGTTTCGGCAGTTGCCCGAGCTGTGCTGGTAGGCTGCGCTCGATGGTGATGCCATGCGAACGGATTCATTCCTCATTACTTGTGAACACGGCGGCAACCACATCCCTGCCCCGTATCGCGCCCTCTTCCTCGGGCACGATGCGCTGCTTGCATCGCACCGGGGCTACGATCCGGGAGCGCTGGTGATGGCCCGTGCCCTCGCGCGAGCCTTCGGTGCGCCGTTGGTATGCTCGACCGTGAGCCGGCTGCTTATCGACCTGAATCGCTCGATCGGCCATCCGCAATTGTTCTCGCCAATGACGCGCGCAGCCCCTGCCGGGATGCGTGCGACGATGCTGACGCAGTACTACCGGCCGCATCGCGAAGCGGTTGAGCGTCTCGCCGCGCAATCGATCGCCCACGGCCGGCGCGTAATCCACATCGCATCCCACAGCTTCACGCCGAAGCTCGACGGTCGGGTGCGTGAGGTCGATGTCGGTCTGCTCTATGACCCGCAACGGCGCGGAGAAGCGACGCTTTGCGCACGCTGGAAAGCGGCGATCGAATCCATGGCCCCGGGTCTGAGGGTTCGACGCAACTATCCGTATCTCGGCCGAAACGACGGACTGACCTCTGCTTTGCGCCGACGATTTCCGCCGAGTGCCTACGTCGGGGTCGAACTGGAATTCAACCACGGCATCCTGCTCGCAGGCGGGCGTGGCTGGACGGCGCTGCGCAGCGTGTTGATCGATTCGCTGCGCAGCGCCTGCGAGCGTTCATGTATACAGGAGAACCAGGATGCAAATCCGCGTCGGCTTTGATATGAGCTTCGACTGTCCCCAACCCACCCCGATGATCTTCACGCTCAACGTCCACTTCACGCGGGTGTCCGATCTGGTCGGCCGCGACGACCTGGTGTTCGAGCCGAGTGTTCCGATCGCCGCCTATCGCGACGGCTTCGGCAACTGGTGCACCCGCATCGTCGCCCCCGCCGGCCGCCTGCACGTGCGCGCCGATGCGCTCGTCAACGACAGTGGCAAGGCGGACCCCGTGGTCCCGCACGCACAACAGGTTCCGGTGCAGGATTTGCCGGAGGACACGCTGGTTTTCCTGCTGGGAAGCCGCTACTGCGAGACCGACCGTCTTTCCGCCACAGCGTGGGAACTGTTCGGCCAGACTCCCGGGGGATGGGCCCGGGTCCAGGCGATCTGCGACTATGTGCACCGACACATCAAGTTCGGCTACGAGCACGCAAGCGTGACCCGCTCCGCACTGGAGGCATTCCAGGGGAAGACCGGGGTATGTCGTGACTATGCACACCTCGCTGTCGCGTTCTGTCGCTGCATGAACATCCCGGCGCGCTACTGCACCGGCTACCTCGGCGAAATCGGCATGCAGCCGCCCTACGGCCCAATGGACTTCGCGGCGTGGTTCGAGGTTTTCCTCGGCGGTCAGTGGTACACCTTCGATGCGCGCAACAACATGCCGCGCGTCGGCCGGGTGCTGATCGCCCGCGGCCGCGATGCTTCCGACGTCGCAATCTGCAGCACGTTCGGTCCCAACATACTGTCGAGCTTTACGGTGAGGACCGACGAGGTGCGCGCAGACTGACCTCTGCACGAAGGCGAGACCGGCACGAGTCTCGCGTCCACGACCGGCTGGGCGAACAGCGAGCCTAGTGTCCTGAGTCAGAAATTCGCTGAACAAAAGCGCCGAGAATCGACGCCATACTTTGTCGGAAATCCTCGCCAGGTGTCCAACCTGGCTGTGGTTTCCTTCGCGTCTGACGCCGATTTCGACACTTTTGTCGCTGAGGCAGTAGCGATACCGTTCGGCAAAATGTCAACGAATCTCCGACTCAGGACACTAGCAGCGGGCGGAACCGCGGACCTCCCTGCGGTCAGAGCAACACGCGTTCGATGCCGCCACGGTTGGCACGTGCGACGAATTCCGGCAGCCAGTGCTCGCCGAGCAGGTGTTTCGCCATTTCAACCACGATGTATTCGGGATCGAGCGTGGCATCGTTGCGAAAACGGGCGAGCCCCTGCAGGCACGAGGGGCAGGAGGTCAGCACTTTCACCGGCCCCGCGAATCCGTCCTTGCGCAGACTGTCGGCGCCTTTGCGCAGTTCGGCTTCTTTGCGAAAGCGTACCTGCGTCGAGACATCGGGACGCGTGACGGCCAGTGTGCCCGATTCTCCGCAGCAGCGCGCATTGAGCGGCACATCCACGCCCATTAGCGCCTTCACGACCTTGGCCGGCTCGTGCGTCTTCATCGGGGTGTGGCAGGGATCGTGATACATGTAGCGCACGCCGCTCACGCCGTCGAGCTTCACGTCCTTCTCGAGCAGGTACTCGTGGATATCCAGTAGGCGACAGCCCGGAAATATCTTGTCGAATTCATACTTCTGCAGCTGATCCATGCACGTGCCGCAGGAGACGATGACGGTGCGGATGTCGAGGTAGTTGAGCGCATGGGCGACGCGGTGGAACAACACGCGGTTGTCCGTCGTGATCTTCTGGCCTTCGTCGGCACGTCCGGCAGAGGTCTGCGGGTATCCGCAGCACAGGTAACCCGGGGGCAATACGGTCTGCACGCCGATCTCGTAGAGCAGTGCCTGCGTGGCGAGCCCGACCTGACCGAACAATCGCTCGGACCCGCAGCCCGGAAAGTAGAACACGGCCTCCGCATCGTCGCCGGCCTTGACCGGATCGCGCAGGATCGGGATGACGTTGCGATCCTCGATATCCAGCAGCGCACGGGAGGTTCGCTTCGGCAGCCCCCCCGGCATCGGCTTGTTGATGAAGTGGATGACCTGTTCCTTGATCGACGCGCGGCCCACGGTCGCAAACGGATGCTCCGTCTGTTCGCGCAGGAGTCCCAGGGAACTCGCCGCCTGATGGGCGATGCGCTGCGCGCCGTAGCCCACATCGATCATCACCTTGCGCGCGAGCTTTACAGTGCGCGGATCCGTCGCATTCAGGAAGAACATGGATGCAGCGGTGCCCGCGTTGAAGCGCCGCTTGCGGTGCCGACTCAGGAAGTTGCGCATGGCGATCGAGACGTCGCCGAAGTCGATGTCGACCGGGCAGGGGTTCAGGCACTTGTGGCAGACGGTGCAGTGATCGGCGATGTCGCCGAATTCGTCGAAGTGTGCGAAGGAGACGCCGCGGCGCGTCTGTTCCTCGTAGAGGAAGGCCTCGATGACGAGACTGGTCGCGAGGATCTTGTTGCGAGGGCTGTAGAGCAGATTTGCGCGGGGCACGTGCGTCGCGCAGACGGGCTTGCACTTGCCGCAGCGCAGGCAGTCCTTGATGGAATCGGCAATGGTGCCGATCTCGGATTTCTCCAGAATCAGCGATTCGGCGCCGAGCAGCGAGAAGCTCGGCGTGTACGCGTTGTCCAGGTTGGCACCCGGCAGAAGTTTGCCGGCGTTGAAGCGCCCCTTGGGATCGATGCGCTCCTTGTAGGCCTTGAACGCGGCAACCTTCTCCGGCGGCAGATAATCGATCTTCGTGATGCCGATGCCATGCTCGCCGGACACGACGCCGCCGAGAGACTCCGCGAGATGCATGATGCGGTCGACGGCCTTCGCGGCAGTCTGCAGCATCTCGTAGCTGTCGGAATTGACGGGCAGGTTGGTATGTACGTTGCCGTCGCCCGCATGCATGTGCAACGCGACGAACACGCGCTTGCGGAGCACTTCGTGGTGTAGGGCGCGCAGCCGCTGCAGCACGGGTGCGAATCCGCGGCCGGCGAAGATCAGCTCCAGCGGCGCCAGCAGTTCGCGTTTCCACGACACGACGATATCGTGATCGCGCAGCGCGACGAAGTGTTCGTCGAGACCGTCGCGGAATCCCTGCCACAGGGTGCGCACGCCCGTGACCAGCGCACGAGCCTCCTCCAGCTTGCTTTCGATGAGTTCGTCCGACGGACGCGCTTCCTCGTTGGCTGCGAAGGGCAGTCCCGAAGCGAAGCATGCCAGCAGGGCATCGCACAACTCGAGCTTGTTCGCGAGCGAAAGCTCGATGTTGATGCGCTCGACGCCGTCGGTGTAGTCGCCCAGACGCTCCAGCGGAATGACGACGTCTTCGTTGATCTTGAAGGCGTTGGTGTGTCGGGCAATCGCTGCGGTGCGTGCGCGATCGAGCCAGAAGCGATGGCGCGCCTCCGGGGTGACCGCGACGAAACCTTCCGCGCCGCGCGCATTGGCGATCTTGACCACCTGGGATGCCGCCTGGCCCACGGCGTTCTCGTCCTCGGAGGCGATGTCCGCGACGAGCACCATGCGCGGGCGGCCCTGGCGCTTTGCCTTCGTGGTGTAGTCGACCGCCTTCACGTAGCGCGAATCGAGGTGTTCGAGGCCCGCGAGGACGGCATCGGGATGCGCATCGAGATAATTCTTGATCTCG
>JBIKKL010000315.1:0-5898 GCA_044360365.1 Burkholderiales bacterium
ACGTGGCGGCCAGCCCCTGCTTCCTGAGTTCCGGATCGCCAGCACCGTGGCGTACGCTGTCGCCCTGGCCACGATCTTCGATCTTGATGATCTCCGCACCCTGCAAGCCGAGCAGGTAGGTGCAATCGGGCCCCGAGACCACTCGGGTGAAGTCCAGTACTCGGATACCTTCGAACGGGCGCATCGGCGGGCTCTTCTGGGGATCGGGCGATTATCGCATGCCGTTCCCGGCGACTTCGGGTGTGTGTGGCGGCTGGCGGCGACGACCGAACGGGTAGCTTTGCGTACGTTCGATCGAGAATTGCACAAGGCGATCCGTCTTTCTATGCTGGGGTCGTCCCCATTGCGGCGCCCACGAGGAGGAAGACGATGAGGAAGGCATGCTCGACGATGGTCGGTGCGCTTGCTGTCGGGATCGTTTGCAGCGCATCTTCACATGCGGCGCAAAGCTATCCGACACGTCCGATCCGATTGATCGTGCCGTTTCCCCCCGGGGGCAGCAACGACATCATCGGGCGTCTGCTCGGACAGCACATCGGTGAAGGCGTTGGGCAATCGGTCGTCATCGACAACCGGCCGGGTGCCGGCAGCACCCTGGGAATCGACATCGCCTCGAAGGCTGCGCCCGACGGTTACACGGTGGTCATCATTTCCGCGGCGTATTCTTTCGGACCGTCGCTCTACAAAAAGCTGCCCTACGACCCGGTCAAGTCGTTCGTCCCCGTGGCAAAGATCGGCGACGGACCGAACGTGTTTACCGTCAACCCGAACGTCCCGGCGAAGACGATCAAGGAGCTGGTTGCCCTCGCCAATGCGAAGCCGGGCACGCTGAACTTCGCGAGCGCCGGCATCGGCAGCGCACAGCATTTGTGGTTCGAGTACTTCAAGATGCTCGCTGCCGTGAATATCGTTCATGTGCCGTACAAGGGTGGGGCGCCGGCCATGGTCGATGTCATCGCCGGCAACGCGCAGATCGCGATCGGCACCATCGTGCAAATGCTGCCGCTGATCAAATCGGGAAAGCTGCGCGGGCTGGCCACGGGAGGGCGCAAGCGAAACGCTGCCCTGGCCGATCTGCCGACGGTCGACGAAGCCGGCGTCAAGGGCTACGAGGGGGCGAACTGGTGGGGCCTCATGCTCCCGGCGGGTACGCCGATGGCGATCGTCGACCGCCTGGACAAAGAGACCCGGGACGTACTCGCAAAGCCTGAAATACAGCAACAGTTCTCCTCGATGGGGGCGGATGCCGACTACCTGACGCAAGACGAGTTCGCCCGCTTCATCGGCGTCGAAACTTCGAAGTGGACCAAGGTCGCCAAGCAGGCTGGCATTCAGGCGCAGTAGCCGGGGTCTGACGGACCGGAGCGCTCACGCCTTCGCGCGCTCACGCCCGCCTCCGCGAATTGCTCACGACGACTTCGCGCCGGCCTCGCTCGCGCGCATAATGACGCACTGCGATACGAGCGGTGGGGCGAGGGGGGCAGCGCCCGGCGCGCCGGCGCGTCCGGTGAGTTGCGAAGCGGCAGGCAGGCATGCGAGAAGACTACGACGTGATCGTCATCGGCAGCGGCCCGGGGGGTGAGGGCGCGGCGATGACGGCGTCCAAGGGCGGGCGCAGGGTGGCGGTCATCGACGAGGATGCCGATGTCGGCGGTTCGTGTACGCACCGCGGCACCATCCCCAGCAAGGCATTGCGCCACGCGATCCAGCAGCTTGCCGACGACGAAGGCGCGGGCGATCCGGATTACGGCGCTCTGGTGCGCGGTGCCGAACGTGCGATCCGCAGCCAGGTGCAGTTGCGCCGCGGCTTCTACGATCGCAATCAGGTCGTCGTGATCGGCGGCCGGGCGGCCTTCGTCGATCCGCATTGTGTGGAAGTCGCCGCCGTCAACGGCGCGCGCCACCGCATGCGGGCCGAGCGGTTCGTCATTGCCACCGGTTCTCGGCCCTATCGTCCCAGGGATGTCGACTTCACGCATCCGCGCGTCCTCGACAGCGACACCATCCTGCAGTTGAAGGAAACGCCCCGGAGCATCACCGTGTATGGCGCCGGCGTGATCGGCTGCGAGTACGCGTCGATCTTCCGCGGCTTGCGCATCAAGGTGAACCTCGTCAATACGCGCGACAAGCTGCTCTCGTTTCTCGACGACGAGATCATCGATGCGCTGGCGTATCACTTGCGCGAGCGCGGCGTGCTCATCCGCCACAGCGAAGAGTACGAGCGCGTCGAGGCCACCGACACGGGCGTGCGTGTGCACCTGAAGTCGAACAAGGTCATCCAGAGTGACGTGCTGCTCTGGGCGCAGGGACGCACCGGCAATTCCGACGGCATGGGGCTTGAGGCCATCGGCGTCGAAACCAACGAACGCGGATCCATCGTCGTCAACGGCGCGTATCAGACGGCCCAACCGCACATCTATGCCGTCGGCGATGTCGTCGGCCATCCCAGCCTCGCCAGCGCTTCGTACGATCAGGGTCGATTCGCATCGACGCATGCGCTGACGGGCGTCTGCGAACAGCGACTGGTCGAGGATATTCCGACCGGCATATACACCATCCCCGAAATCAGTTCGCTCGGTGCGACGGAGCGCGAGTTGACGGCCCGCAAGGTACCCTACGAGGTCGGGCACGCGTTCTTCAAGCATCTCGCGCGCGCCCAGATCATCGGGCGCACCACGGGGATGCTGAAGATCCTGTTCCATCGCGAGACGCTGCAGATCCTCGGCATCCACTGCTTCGGCAGTCAGGCGTCCGAGATCATCCACATCGGCCAGGCGATCATGACCCAGCCGGGCGACGCGAATACGCTCAACTACTTCATCAATACGACGTTCAACTACCCGACCATGGCCGAAGCCTATCGGGTCGCGGCGCTCAATGGGTTGAACCGGGTGCGGTAGGCGTGTGACGGGCGACGAAGTTAAGATGGGGAACATGCCGTTCGTCTTTCTTTCCGGTACCAGCTCATGAATGTCCCCGCCGGCCTGCCGCGACGCACTGCGTTGGTTCTCGCGGGCGTGCAGTTCTGGTTCGTCTGTTCCTGGACCGTCTACGTCGTCTTTCTGCCGGGATTGCTGGAGGCCGCAGGCATCTCCAAGCATTGGGTGATATGGATCCTGATACTGGACCAGGCCATCTTCGCCCTGATGGATCTCGCCCTCGGCCGGGCCGCGGATCGGGTGCGTCGCAGCTACGGCCGCATCGGCCACTGGCTGCTCGCCATTGCGGCCGTGTCGTGCATCGCGTTCCTGCTTTTGCCGCATCTCGGTCGATTCCCCGGCGGTGCAGCGCTCTCGATCGGATGCATCGTGGTGTGGGTGGCGACCTCGTCGGTGCTGCGTGCCCCGCCGTGGCTCCTGCTCGCAAAGTACGCTGCGACGCCTTCGATGCCGCTCCTGGCTGCGTTGAATCTCACCGGATTGGCGTTGGGCGGTGCCGTGGCGCCCTACCTGTCGTTGCTGCTGAAGGGCGTCGCACCCGGGCTGCCGTTTGCCGTGACCAGTATCGTGCTGTTCGTTACGACGGCCGTGCTGGTGCGTGTCGAGCGCGTGGGGATCGCTGCCGATGCAGAAGGATCGACGAGCGCAAGCCACGATACACCCAGACCGCGCCGCATCGATGCGACGTTGATGGTGTTCTTCGCTGCAATCGGCGTGGCGGGACTCGGCTTTCAGGTGCACAGCTTCGTCAATTCTGCGCCGCTTTATCTGCGATTTGCGGCGCAGGCGGATCTGCCCTGGCTGCTGCCGATGTTCTGGATCGGCTTCAACGTGGCGATGTTTCCCGCGGCAAGCCTGGCGAAGCGTCATGGGCCGCTGGCCGTCATCGCAGCCTGTGCGTTCGCGGGCTGCGCAGGACTGGCGGTTGCGACCGCTGCCCAGAATCTGGAGTGGACAATCGCCGGTCAGCTCGTCGCAGGCGGCGCATGGGGCGGAATCTGCGCGGCGAGCTTCACCGCGGTGAGCCGCTTCGGACACACCGGCCGCGAAGGCATCCTGTTCGGTGTGTTGTGGTCGACGCTCTCCATTGCGGCGCTGCTTCGATTCGCTGCGGTGGCGGCTGGTTTTCCGAGCAGCGTCGCGACGTCGATGGCGGTCATGCCGGCTGTGCTCTTCGGCGTCGCGGGCGGGCTTCTGCTTCTCACGTACCGTTCGCTGGGCCGGGCGGCCCGACATCCGAGCGGGAACGCGGACGCCAGCGCGGGGTAAGGGTCGGGGTCACGGCGCGCATCGCGAGGGTGATTTCGTCATCCTTCCTGCGCATGCGCCACATCCATACTGCATGCTTCCCAGGCCGGCGCTAAAGATCTTCTCCTGGTTGCCGTATTGCGGTCGACATGCCGCGTCGTGGCGGCGTTCCGTATTGCGTTCCCAATCCATTGGAGGCCACTCATGACTTCGACCTGGATGGTGGCGAGCCGCCGCCTGTTTTGGGCTTGCGTGCTGCTGCTTGCAGGACTGCCCGCCCTGGCTCAGCAGCCGAGATACGAGATCCACAACGAGAGCGATCAGGTGGTGACCTTCTTCACCATGGATCCGGCCCGTGGTACCTGGAAGACGCAGAATCTGCAGCCGTACGAAACGAAGAGTCTCGTCTGGTATTCGGGGGCGAACCAGGGCAAGATCCGCATCGGCACCGAAGGGCGCGGCCACGTGCAGTACGACGTCCAGTCCGGCCAGAAGTACGCGATCGTGTGGAGCAACCGCAAGGGCGTGTGGGATGTGCGCAGCCGGGGCTACCTCGGCGAGGGCGGTCACGCACAATCCCCGGCGCATGTGCCGCCGCCGGCGGGATATCGCGGCGGATCGCAACAGGCCGTGGGCTATGCCAACGGCAACGGATATCACGCGCCCAAGCAGGAACTGGCTTCGTGGTCCCTGCACAATCGCAGCAACGAACGCATTCAGTTCCAGACGTTCGATCCGGCCCGCGGGACCTGGAAGAATCAGGTGAGCTATCCGCATCAGACCACTCCCTACACGATGAGCCCCGGAGTCATGTCCGGAAAAATCCGCATCGCGACGACGGATCGCGGCTACGTCGAATACGACGTTCAGGCGGGCGGCAACTATAGCGTCATCTGGAATCGTCAATCGGGCATGTGGGACGTGCGGACGCGTCGCAGCGACGGCTGACCTCGGGTCGTTAGCCGCAGGTATTCCGACTATTGTCCATCTGACGGACGACGAGTGTCCTGTGTCGGAGATTCGTGCCATAGAAGCGCCGAGAATCGACGCCATACTTTGTCGGAAATCCTCGCCAGGTGTCCAACTTGAGGGGCGGTTACCTTCGCGTCTGGTGCCGACTTCGACACTTTTCCCACGCGTGGGATCGATGGTAGCGACCCGCACTTCTGCTACGAATCTCCGACACAGGACACTGGTTCCATCGTTCGATTCTTCACATCGACCGGTCCCGATATCGTGCTCTCCAGCACGGCGTTTGACTTCGCATGCACCACGCGCAGACACGAGGGAGAGGACGATGAGCGATCGAGTCGAAGTGGTCTCGTTAGGGGTGGGATGGGTTCGGCACTTGAAGGCGCAAGCCCGCCAGGCCTTGCGGGACTTCCCGGTGTGGATCGGATTGGGTACGGCGATCACGGTCGGTGCGGTGCTGATCTGTCCGTGGACGCCGACAGGCATCGGCGTGCTTACCTTCGCCATGGTGCTGATGCTCGGTGCACTTTCGTGGAGGAGTCGTCCCGACCGTGCCGCGCCGCCGCCGACTTTCTTTGCTATGCCATCGTTTCGATTTCGGGCAGTATCACGCCGGTACCCGGCGCGTTTGTTCAGCGAACTTCCGAATCGGGACACTCGCCTGCCGATGCTCCGATGAGCACGGCAGTTTCAGTTTCCTTGCACTCGATCAGCAGAGCAGAATCGAGCGTCGGGCCAT
>JBIKKL010000316.1:0-5887 GCA_044360365.1 Burkholderiales bacterium
GGTCGCTCGGTGCCCTTCCTCGGCCCGATCGATCTGCAGATCGTGCCCTGGGTGGCCGGCGATCTGGGCACGAGCATCGGGGTGGCGACCGGCGCCGCGCTTGCGTTCCAGCATGAAGGCTCCGACCGCGTCTGCGTCTGCAGCTTCGGCGACGGCACGTCGAATCGGGGCGACTTCCACGAGAACATCAATCTCGCCGCGACCTGGCGTCTGCCCATCGTGTACGTTTGCCAGAACAACGGCTGGGCGATCTCGCAAGCGGCCAGGGACTATCTGCCTGCGTCGGTAGCGAGTCGCGCCGCGGGCTATGGCATGCCTGGCTTCGAGGTGGACGGCAATGACCTGGAAGCCGTACGTCGTGCGACGTCCGAAGCCATCGCCCGGGCACGAGCAGGCCAAGGGCCGACGCTGATCGAAGCGAAGACCTGGCGCGCCAAGGGGCACTGGGCCGGTGACCCGCAGGAGTATCGATCGATCGACGGCGAAACTCGCCTCGAAGATCCGCTCGCACGCCACGGCGACCGACTCGTTCGTCAGGGTGAGGCGAGCGCTGCGGATCTGGAGCGGCTGCGCGATGCCGCAAGGTCGTATGTCGCCGTCACGATGGAATCCGTGCGCGCCCTGTCCGATGCCGGCGAGGCGGACCTGGGCCTCGACGAGGTGTACCCATGAGTGCCGTACCGAGTCGTCGACTCACCCACATGGAAGCGGTGATCGATTCGATCGCATCCGCGTTGCGAGAAGACCCGCGCGTGTTTTACATCGGCCAGGACGTCGGCGCGATGGGCGGCTCCATGCAAGGCACCAAGGGATTGATCGAAGAGTTCGGCCCGAAGCGCATCCGCGAAGCACCGATCTCCGAATCCGCCATGGTCGGCGCGGCTGTAGGCGCTGCCCTCTTCGGTCAGCGGCCGATCGTCGAGATCAGTTTCGGCGAGTTCCTGCCCGCCGCCATGAATCAGCTCATCAATCAGGCGCCGAATCTTCATTACATGTCCGGCGGCTCCGCGCGCGTTCCCATGGTCGTACGCACGCGAGTCGGCGACGGCCCCTATGGCGGCCATCCGCAGGACTACTCTGCCTGGTTCGCGCACGTGCCGGGCTGGAAGGTGGTGATGCCCGCCACGCCGGCTGACGCCAAAGGCATGATGACAGCCGCCATCCGCGACGCAGGTCCGGTGCTCTTCTTCGAAGGCATGAGTCTCTCGCATGCCGCCCGCGCGGCCGTGCCGAGCGAGAACTTCGAAACGCCGATCGGTCAGGCCCGCGTAGCGCGCGAAGGCCGGGACATCACGGTCGTTGCAGTGGGCAGTTCGGTACCGCTCGCCATGCGTGCCGCGACCGAACTCGCCGCCGAAGGCATCGAGATCGAGGTGCTGGATCTGCGCAGCCTGCGCCCGCTCGATCGCAACGCCATCGTCGCATCGGTGCGCCGCACGCGCCGACTCGTCACCGTACACGAGGCCTGGGTCGCCGGCGGCATCGGCGCCGAGATCGTCGCGGCCGTGATGGAGGAGGCGCCCGACCTGCTCGTGGCACCCGTCATCCGGATCGGCGCCGCACCCGTGCCCGTCCCGAGCGGCAAGGTGCGTCCGCACGCACTGCCCACGCCACGGCACATCGTCGAGGCCGCACGCCGCACGATGGCGAACAGCAAGGCATGAGCACGCCGCCCGCGGGCAATACGGATGCCGTGAACGGTGTGCCGATCGCACGGCGTATCCCTTTGCGCGGCATTCAACGCATCGTCGCCAACCGCACGCTGGAAGGCATACAGACGACTGCACACGTGACTGCGATGGCCGAGGTCGATGCCGGGCCATTGCTCGCGCACGCGCAATCCTTGCGCGAGAAGATTCCGGGGATCACGCTCACCCACCTGCTGATCAAGGCTGTCGCCGCTTGCGTGCGCAAACATCCGCGCCTGAACGCCACGATCGAAGAACAAACGGTGATGGAGTATGCCGAGGTAAACATTGCGGTCGCTCTGGCGCTGCCTTCCGACGATCTGCTTGCCGTGGTGATCAAGCGCGCGGACGAGCAATCGCTCACCGACATCGTGACGGAACTTGCAGCTCGCCAGCAACGCGCCCAGGCGGGCGCACTGACCAAAGACGACGTGAGCGGTGCCACGTTCACACTGAGCAACTACGGGATGCTGCGCACCGTGACCTGGGCCACGCCCGCACTCACGCCCGGGCAAGCCGCCGTGCTGGGCATCGGGCGGGCGGCGGCGAAGATGGTGGTGGACGAAGCGGATCCCAAAGGCTGGAGCGTGCGACGCGTTCTTCCTGTTTCCCTGACCTATGATCATCGCATCGTGAACGGCGTGCCGGCAGGCCGATTCCTGGACGATCTGGCTGAACTGCTCGAACACCCGGGCCAGGCCCTGGCTTCGTGAACCTGACGCTGGTTCGACCGCCCATCCACGGCGACTAAACACCCAGTCGCTCGTAGGCCTGGGCGCTCACTGCGAGCGATAGACGAAGGAACGCACATGGCCGCACTCACCGGAAAAGTCGCGATCGTCACGGGCGCCGCGTCGCACAAGGGCATCGGCAATGCGATTGCGCAGCGCTACGCCCGCGAAGGCGCATCGGTCTTCCTGGTCGATCGAGTCGGCATCGATCAACTCGAACAAGCGCAGCGAGCATGCCGCGCCTATCCCGACGCCGGTGTCATTCACTACGGCGTCCACGATCTCTCCGAGCGCGGCGTGGCGGAGCGCATGATCGAGGAGGCGGCCACCCGCTTCGACCGTATCGACGTGCTGGTCAACAATGCCGGCGTTCGCGTGCCGGTGGCCTTCGGCGAGTACTCGCGCGACGACTTCGATCACGTCGTCGGCGTCAACCTCGCAGCTCCGTTTTTCGCGAGCCAGGCCGTGTTGCCGATCATGCGACGCCAGGGCGGCGGGCGCATCATCCACATCGCGAGCCAACTGGGCCACGTCACTTACGACAAGCGCGCGCTCTACGGATTGACCAAGGCCGCACTCATTCATCTGACGAAGTCGATGGCGTATGAACTCGGTCGGGACAATATCCTGGTCAACTCCATCAGCCCCGGCCCGATCAACACGGGATTCGCGATGGCACGCACGGCGCAAGACCCGGCCGAGACTGTACGGCGCATCCGCGACTACGTGCCGGCCGGCCGCATGGGCGAACCCGAGGAAGTCGCCGAGATTGCGTTCTTTCTTGCCACGACGACGTCGACGTTTCTGCAGGGCGAAGACATCTGCATCGACGGCGGATATACGGCGCACTAGCAACGCCCCCCGGCGACACGTGGAACAGACCTTGCTCGCCGTAGCGGCGCGCGAACGCTACGCGATCAGGCGTCATCGGCCTGCAGGTTCCGACGCGCGAGTTGAGCGTCGATCTCGGCCCCGAGCAGGATGGCGTACGCCGACAGCAGGAGCCAGAAGAGCAGGATCACGATGGCGCCGAGCGACCCATACGTCTCGTTGAACTGGCCGAAGTTCTCGACGTACAGGGAGAAAAGCCATGACCCCGTCAGCCAAAGTACCGTCGCGATGACGGCACCAGCGCTCAGGCGGATGCGCGCCGAACGAGTGCGACACGGCCCGTAGCGATACACGATGGTCAGCGCTACGACCATACCGATCGCGATAATCGGCCAGCGTGCGAAGCCGATCAGCCATCCCAATACAGCGGTCAGACCGAGCGCATTCACGATGATCGGCAGGGCGATCACCGCGCCGACGGCAATGCACGCGCCCACCATGCCGCCGAGCGTCAGAAGCAGCGCCAGGCCATTGAGCTTCGCGAAGTTTCGACTTTCTTCTTTGCTGAACGCGAAGTTGAGTGCCTCCAGCAACGCCTTGACGGCGCGCGAAGCACTCCACAGGGCGAGGACGAGGGCCGTGAGCGCGCCGAAGCTCAGCCCTGCCCGGCTGCTTTCGGTCAGGCCGCGAAGTTGGCCGAGAATGATGTCGGCCGCTTCCGCGGGCAGCATCGTCGCCATGGAAGCGACCTGGTCGGTCACCTGCGAGGTGTCGAGCAGCAGTCCGTAAAAGGCGATCAGCGCGGCCAGGCCAGGAAAGAGCGCAAGCAAGGCATAGAACGCAACGCCGGCGGCGATGATCGACGTTCGATGGCGCGACATTTCGCGTGCCGCCTCGATCACGAGCCGGCCCCGGGCACGCCAGGACAGCGCATGAAACGTCCCGGCGATGCCGGAACCTTCAGATCCCTGCGGGCGGCGATTCATGGCAGCGGATTTCACGTTTTCATCCCCACGGTTGGCCGAATCGATCGCAAGCGCATTTGCACTCAGAGCGCGGTCATCTGGTGTGGCATGCGCTTCCGATGTGCCCGCACGTGCCGCGAATCGCTTGCCCGGCGTTGGGCCCTGGCCGAGGGGGCGTGATCCATGGCTCGTCTCACGGTGGTCAACCCGACATCGCGTCAACGGGGGACGCCCATCATGGAAGCAAAAGGGGCTGCTTACCGTAAGGCAGTCGACGGTGACATGGGTCCATCTCGTCCACGCCGGGACGAGATGGGAGGTTCAGACGCTGCCCAGGACGTTCAGCACTGGGATGAGGCAGCAAAGCACTGACAAAGTCTATTGCACTCGGATGCCCGCCGCCTTGATCACCAGCGACCACCGCCGCGTTTCCACGTCGTTGCGACGTGCGGCGTCCTCCGCAGAACCGCCGACCGGCGTCAGTCCAAGTGTCTGCCAGCGCTCCGCGAGCTCCGGTGCCCTGAGCGCCTTGTTCGCGACGTCGTTGAGGCGACGCACCACCGATTCCGGTACGCCGCTCGCGACGGAGATCGAATACCAGGGAACAGACTCGTAGTCCTTCAGCCCGGAAGCGGCAATCGTCGGCAACTCAGGCAGGCCCGATGCGCGCTGTCTGCCGGTGACCGCGATCGCACGCAACCGGCCGGAGCGCACGTGAGGAATCGCCGACGGGAAGCTGTCGAACATCATGCTGATCTGCCCGCCCATGAGGTCGCTCAATGCGGGCGCACTGCCCTTGTAGGGAACGTGGATGATGTCGGTGCCGCTCAGGTACTTGAAGAGTTCCGCGGCCATGTGGAGCGCCGACCCGGCGCCTGCGGATCCGTAGGTCAGCTTGCCGGGATTCGCCCGAGCAAGCGCAACCAGCGACTCTACGGATTTCACCGGCAACGAGGGATGCACGACGAGGACGCTGGGCGCCTCCGCAATGACCACGACGGGCTTCAGATCCTTCGCCGGGTCGTAGCCGATGTTGGCGTACATCGAATGCGCAGCGTTGTGGGCAATGGTGGTGAGGACGACGACGTGCCCGTCGGCAGCGCCGCGTGCGACCTCCGCCCCTGCGACGTGGCCCGCAGCACCACCGCGATTCTCGATGACGACCGACTGGCCCAATTGCGACGACATGCCGGGTGCGACGATGCGAGCCACGATGTCGGCCGGGCCACCCGCTGCATAGGGCACGACGAAGCGGATGAGCTTCGAAGGATATGACTGGGCGAACGCGGCGGCGGGAGCACCGCAGAGCAGGGCGAGCAGCAGCATGTTGCGCATGGCAAGATTCCTCCTTGCGCCCATTGGATAGCATCACGGGTGGGTTGGCAACCGGGTGCATACGACGCAAGGTGCCCGATTGCGCAAGTGATGAGCGATCTCGATGCCACCGTGGCGTGGGCAGGCAAGAACAGCGGCGACGTGGGATTGCATCGGGCAGGAGCGGCTTCGGCAAGCGATGAGACAGGCACGCATCCGACTTTCCTGTCTCCCGAGATCGTCTGAAGGCAGGCACAGCCGGAAGCCCCAGAGACCGAGGCGCGACCGAGGTCATGCGGCGCGCCGGACGCCCAACCGTCTATTCGGCGCGCGTTCCGGCTTGCCCGTACACCATGAG
>JBIKKL010000317.1:0-5875 GCA_044360365.1 Burkholderiales bacterium
CTGGAGCTTTGCCAGCTCGTCGGCAAGGCCGGTCGGAAGCAGATCGCGACGGGTCGACAGCAGCTGACCGAACTTGACGAAGATGGGCCCGAGCTCTTCCAGCGCGAGGCGCAATCGAACGGCCCGCGTGCCTTCGAGCTTGCGCCAGGAGGTCAGAAAGGCGACGGTCGGGCGAAACGCCTTGAAGCGTTCACGGCCGAGGATGAATTCGTCGAGCCCGAAACGCAGGGCGATCCAGAGGATCTTGATGAGGCGCAGCAGACGCATCGGCGGATTCTAACCGCCCCCCTGGGACCGGGGCTGTTTAGAGGGAGCTAGCTTTGTTGGATGCGAGGCGCTCGACGCGCAGTGCCAGACGTTCGACATCGTCGCGCAAGGCATCCACGTCCTGCACGAAGCGCTCGACGTCGGAGCGGCGGGCGATCAGCGGGCGTTCTTCCACCCAGTAATCGGAGAGGTTGCGTGCGAAACTCGTGGCGACGCGGGCCTGGAGTTGCAGCGCGGCTCGGCCGGCTTGGCTCATGCGGTGCGCGATGCTATCGCCGAAGATGCGGGACAGATCTTCTTCGGCGTCCCAGCGGGCGTTGCGCACGACGAACTGTATGGCTTGCGCAAACTCGCTGTCGCCGTGCACGGCGACTTCATCGTATGCGGATTCATCGCCGGCCAGGATGCGCATGGCGGCCGGCGGGGTCACCCGCACGGTGACATCCGGGACCGCATCTCGTGCAGCGGCGGCGACATCACCGGCCTCACGGACGGTGAACGCGAAGGAGATCGGGAAAACGTCGAAACGTGCGGTGCAGCCCGCATGAGGCTGCAGTCGCCGCAAGGCCCAGGACTCGCCCCGGAGGACGTGGTTCACCGGACCCGCAGCGACTTGCGAGAGCATGGCTTCGATCAGGCTTGCTGAATGCCCGACATCAGCCAACCGCTCTTGCCGCTGAGCGCCTTCTCGAGATGCCATACCTCGCTGAAGGACTCGGGCTGACCGGCATCCTCCCGGATCATCCCGGTGAATTGGACGCTGGCAACATAGCGATCCCCTTCGGTCACGACTTCGATCACCTTCGCGTCGAGCATGACGACATCGGTCTTTTGTGTCGTTGCGCCGCGCTCGCGGATCTGCGCCTCGACCTCGCGGTAGAGCTCGGGCGTCATCGTATCGCGCAGGCTCGACAGATCACCGCGATCATTGGCTTCCTGCAGGCGCAGGAAGTTGCTCTTCGCGCCCTGGGCGAAGCTCTCGGGATCGAAACCGGCGGGGAAGTAGTTGCCCTCGGGTTGCGCGGAGGTCACCGGTGCGGCAGCTGCAGGGGTATAGCTCGGCATGCTTTGCGGCTGGCCCTGCGGATTGGCACCTGCACCTGCGTATTGCAGGGGCTCGTTGCGCGGAGCTTGCGCCTGCGGTTTGCGCAGCATCCGGAAGATGAAGAAGATGGCGCCGGCGAGCATCAGGATGAGCAGGATATCCATGAACTTGATGCCGTCGAACGCACCGCCGAACAGCATGGCACCGAGCAGTCCGCCTGCGAGCAATCCGGCGACGGGCCCGAGCCACCTTTTGCCACCCGTCGCGGCTGCTGCGCCAGGCTGCTGCGGGGCGGCCTGAGGCGCGGCTTGTTGCTGACGCGATTCCATCGGCTTGGTTGCCTCACGCTGGGATCCTACTGACTTGCCGCCGCCCAACCGCTTGGCGGCATCGGCATCGGGGATGCCGATGGCAAAGGCGACGATCACGGCAAAAAACGCGCTTAAGAGTTTGTTCACGAGGTCCTCCTCGAAGGATGTTGTCTTGCGGATTCTAGCAAGTCGGTTCCAGCCAGTATTTGTATTAGCGGATCGCCATCATTGAGTATCGCAATCGTTCGACCCCGGGGCAAACGGTCCGTTGCACCCTCAAGTCCCTCAGTGGGGCCGAAGCACGGCATTTCAACCCCGAAGGATGACGGCCTGGATCAGCCGAGCTTGAATCCTCGATGCACTGCAACAACGCCGGCGGCGAGATTGAAGTATTCGACGCGCTCCAGGCCGGCAGCGGTCAGCATCTCCTTCAGCTTCTCCTGCGGAGGATGCATGCGGATCGATTCCGCGAGGTAGCGGTAGCTCGCCGAGTCGCGCGCCACGATGCGACCCAGCAATGGCAAGACGCCGAAGGAGTAGGCATCGTAGAGCGGACTCAGCGCCCGGTGCACGCGGGAGAACTCGAGCACGACGAGTCGACCTCCGGGGCGCAGGATGCGGTGCATTTCGCGCAGTGCAGCGTCCTTGCGGGTGACGTTTCTCAGCCCGAAACCGATCGTCACGCAGTCGAAGTGATCGCTCGCGAAGGGCAACTTCTCGGCATCGCAGCGAACCGCCGGCATGGCGATGCCTTCGTCGAGCATTCGATCCCTGCCGCGCACCAGCATGGCTTCGTTGATGTCGCTGAGCACGACCTCGCCACCGGGCATCACGCGGGAGGCGAGTTTGCGGGCCAAGTCGCCGGTGCCGCCGGCCACGTCGAGCACGCGCTGGCCGGGACGCAACCCGCAAACCTGCACGGCGAATGCTTTCCAGACGCGATGCAGCCCCGCGGACATCAGGTCGTTCATGAGGTCGTAGTTCTCGGCGACGGAACTGAACACGGCACCGACGTGGCGGGATTTCTCGTCCTCGGGAACGCTCTGATAGCCGAAATCGGTCTGGCGGCCGCCGTCAGGGTTCACGGCGTGCTCCAGCGTCCTGCAGCCGAGCCAGGTAGGTCGACCACATGCGATCCTGCTTCATCCCGTATTCGTAGAGAAGATCCCACGAATAGATGCCCGTGTCGTGGCCGTCGGAGAATACGAGCTGCACGGCGTAACTGCCGACTGCCTCGACACGTTCGATCTCGACGTCCTTCTTGCCGACCTGAAGCACTTCCTGACCGGGCCCGTGCCCACGCACTTCGGCCGACGGGGAATGGACGCGCAGGAATTCGCACGGCAGGCGGAACTGCTTGCCGTCGGAGAACCCGATCTCCAGTACCCGCGACTTCTTGTGCAGCGTAATGGCGGTGGGCACTGCGTTTTGAGCATCGGAGCTTGGCATGAGGATGAACCAATACAAGAGGTGACCGGGCGATGATACCGCCCCGACGAAGCCGCAACCGTCGCAAAGGTGTCACGGCATCGTAACAAAGCCGCAATAATATGCGTGCTCCCTTCCCGAAGCACTCCGCAATGGCAAGAATCCTGTTGGTCGAAGACGAGCCTGCCATCCAGGAACTGATCGTCGTCAATGTCGAGTTGGCGGGGCACGAAGCAGTGCGGGCCGACAGCGCCGAGCAGGCCCTCGAATCGATTCGCGACAGCTTGCCCGACCTCGTGTTGCTGGATTGGATGTTGCCGGGCATGAGCGGCGTCGATTTTGCGCGCAGGCTGCGCGCCGAGAAGCGCACCCGGGACGTCCCGATCATTTTTCTGACGGCTCGAAGCGAGGAACGGGACAAGCTCGCCGGCCTGGAACTCGGCGCCGACGATTACGTCACCAAGCCGTTTTCTCCGCGTGAATTGCTGGCCAGGATCAAGGCGGTGCTGCGTCGCCGGGCGCCCCAATCGACCGACGATGCGGTCGAGATCGGCGGATTGATGCTCGATCCGGGGAGTCATCGTGTGAGCGGAGACGGCATTGAACTCGACCTCGGGCCGACCGAGTTCCGTCTACTGCATTTCCTGATGACGCATGCAGAGCGTGTGCACTCGCGTGCACAGCTGCTCGATCGGGTGTGGGGCGATCATGTGTTCGTCGAAGAACGGACCGTCGATGTCCACATTCGGCGGTTGCGTCAGGCGTTATCGCCGAGCGGCCATGATCGACTGGTGGAAACGGTTCGCGGAGCAGGATATCGGTTGACGGCCCGTCCGCCGGCGTGATCTTCTCGCCCAGTCCGCACCGTCTTCTCTTCGCCGGATTTGCGTTGACCCTCGCGCGCTGTCTCGACTTCGCCGTAGTGGTCTCCCCGCTGTCCGGTTTCCGAGTCTCATGACGTTTCTGTTCGGTTTCCTCGCACTCGTACTCTGGCTGGTTTCCGGGCCCGTGTCGGCGCTGCTCGTCCTTCTTGTCGGTCTTCTGTTCAAACTGCGCCGCGAGCAGTCGGAATTGCGGAAACTGTGTGAATGGCTGCGCGAGCCCCGACTTGATGCCGTGCCCTTGTCCAGCGGTGCATGGGAGGACGCCTACGCACTGTTCGCCCGGACGCTGCGCTCACAGCGTCAGCAGGAAAGCAGCTTGTCGGCGGCCTTGCAGCGATTTCAGCGTGCCGGCGCCGCGCTGCCCGACGGCATGGTGATCCTCGATGAGCAAGACACCATTCAATGGTGCAATCCTGCGGCCGAGCGCCATTTGGGTATCGAGTACGCACGCGACGCCGGTCATCAGATTACGTATCTCGTGCGCGCACCGAGCTTCGTCGACTTCCTGCGCGCCGAAAGCCACGGCGAGCCGTTGATTTTGCGCCAGGGGCGCGAATCGGATCGGCCTGCGGTGCTCAGCGTGACCCTGGTTCCTTTCGGGGATCGCGATCGTCTCCTCATCAGCCGGGACATTGCGCGGATCGATGCCGTCGAAACGACGCGGCGCGACTTCGTGGCCAACGTCTCGCACGAATTGCGCACGCCGTTGACCGTCATGATCGGTTTTCTCGAGACGGTGATGGATACGCAGGAACTTGCGCCGCTCGTCTCTCGGCATCTGAGCCTGGTGATGGCTCAGACGAGGCGCATGCAGCGGCTCGTCGAGGATCTGCTTACGCTCTCGCGCCTGGAAAGCGGCGACAACCCGGTGTCGGACGATCCGGTCGATGTCGTCGCCCTGGCGAGGCGGCTGTGCGACGATGCGATTGCGCTTTCGGCCGGCAAGCACCGAATCGAATTCGAGCCCGCTTCCTCGGCTCAGTTGCGCGGCAGCGCTCACGAGCTGCAAAGCGCGTTTGGCAACCTGCTTACGAACGCCGTTCGGTACACCCCGTCAGGCGGCTCGATACACATCTCGTGGCGCGACGACGACGGCAAGGCGCGATTCGAGGTGGCGGATACCGGCATCGGCGTTGACCCGGACCACGTGCCGCGATTGACCGAACGCTTCTATCGGGTGGATCGATCCCGCTCGCGGGAGACGGGCGGGACGGGGCTGGGGCTCGCCATCGTCAAACATGTGGCCACCCGGCATGGCGCGCAACTCGTCATCGAAAGCGAGATGGGCCAGGGCAGTCGGTTCACGATGGTCTTTCCGGAGAGTCGCGCGATACGCGACGGCGCGCGGTCGTCGGCCCCCGGCGATTGAGCGGTGTCGTTCGTATCAGAGCGTCTCGAAGACGGCGCGTTCGAAGTCCGAACCGCGCTCGGCAAGCCGCAGCAGGCGAACGGTCCGGGCCGTGCCCGAGGTCAGCTCGAGCAGCTTCCCGGGGCTGAACACGCCGGGTGCCAAAACGACCGTCGCCGGGGTACGCATTTCGGGTACGGCCGGCAGGAGCACGCCGATGCTTCCGGCGTCACCCCTTGCGTCCGGACCCGTGTCGCGCAATGGGGTGACGTGAGGCAGACCCGGCAGCAGTCGCAGGCCGATCGAGAGTTCGCCGTTGCCTTCGAGTTTGAGCCACTGCACGACGGCCAGTTGAAATCCCGTAGCGCTGCGTCGCTTGATCGCGACGAGCTGATGATGACGAATCCGGGTGTCGCATTCCGGGCCGCGTGCGACACTGATGAACCCCGGCGCATTGATCCCGACCGCGTTCCAGTGTTCGGTAAGGGGGCCATAGGCGGTTCGTGCGGACACACCGGCGGAACGAAATGCCTCGGCCTCCGAGGCGAGCTGTCGGGCGACGACCCCGAGGCCGACACAGGCACGCATTTCC
>JBIKKL010000318.1:0-5865 GCA_044360365.1 Burkholderiales bacterium
GAGCGTCATGGCAAGCGCCAGCGAAATCTATCACCGCGCGATTCAAACCCTGGCGCAGGAGGCCGTCGGCGAAGGGCGGCTCGATCATCCAGGCGGCACGGCCTTCCTCGACAACCCTTTGTGCGGAGACTGCGTCGACATGCAGGTCGATGTTCGCGAGTCCCGGATCCACGCCATCGGCCACAAGGTTCGCGGCTGCCTGCTGTGCCGAGCGTCGGCCTCGATGATCGGCAAGCATGCCCTCGGCGCGACGCATGAAGACATCGCCCGGGTCGCCACTGCCGTCGGCACCTTTCTGCGGGAACAAGGGCCTGCACCCGACGACTGGCCGGACCTCGATCTGTTCACCCCCGTGCGAGGACACGCAAGCCGCTACAGCTGCGTCGAACTGCCGTTCAAGGCGCTGCTTGCCGCCCTGTCGAAGTAACTGCGTGACGCAGTTACCTGGGAAGGCGGAATCTGAAATTCGGGAAATTCGGTGCCTGGCAAGTGCCAGGCACCGAATTTCAGATTCTGGTCTAAAGAACCATCGATTGCACGAGGACGTTCACATCCGCCGCGGATTCGAGCTTCAGTACTGCCGCGAAGGCCTGGGCGGCGCGTTCCGCCGGAAAGCCGCCGTGGTGCGCGCAATCCATGAACTTCTGTTCGATCTCCGCCCACTGCAGTTCACGCTTCGGGTGCCCCGGCGCGAAACTCACGCGTACCGTCTCGCTGCGCCCATCCACGGTGCGCGCTTCGACTTCGACGAAGCCGCGCGAGCCTGACGCCTTCGTCATCAGGTTCGGATCACCGATGCCGCAGGCTTCGTCCTCGCGGGCCACAACCTTGTGTTCGAGCAGTTCGCGGATCGCGGGCCGATTGACGGCCTCGTCGGTAAACGTCCACATCGAATACTTGCCGTCGAGCACGCCCGCCGCGACGGCATACTGCATGCTGAACTTGCCTTCGAGACCGGTCACCGGTTTGGGATAGATCACCACCTTCATGCCGCCCGGCGGCATGCGGCATTCGATGTGTGCCAGCGTCTGCGCGGTGAAGCCCATCTTCTCGCGCAGCTGCAGCACCCCATCCATGCCACGCTGCGAACCGTTGTAGCAGGGCCACTTCTTGAGGGCGATCCCCGGATCCATCACGGACCACGGATTGCCCAGCGTTTCGATCGCCACTTTCGGGTCGGACGCCTCAGTCCCGTATGCGGCGAAAAATCCGGACTTAGCTTCCAGTACATCCTGCGCGGCAGTAAAGCCGCTGCGGGCGAGATTGAAAGCAACAAGCGCGTTATGCGAAGCCCACCCGCTGTGCAACGGCTTGGTCATCGTGCCGAAGTTGCGCCGCAGGCCGCTCGCCATCGACGACGCAATGCCGAACGCGACGCGGGTCTGGGTCTTGTCGAGCCGATGCAGCCGGGCCAACGCCGCCAGCGCGGCGAAGATGCCGACACTGCCCGTCGCATGAAAACCACGATCGTAATGACCGATCGTCATCGCAACCCCGATCTTCGCACCCACTTCGACACCGACACGATGCGCATCCAGCAGGCGCTTGCCGCTGATGCGCTCTCCCTCCAGGGTGGGCAGCACCGCGCCCATGATAGTCACGCTGGGATGCCCCGGCATGATCGCCAGCACGTCGTCGAAGTCGAGCGCATGCCCCAATGTGCCTCCAACCATGGCGGCGACTTCGGGTGCGGCCGTCATCGACGTCCCGAGAATCGGGCTCGTGCCCACGCTGCGCGCGGCCTCGATGTAGCGCTTCAGCGGCTCGAAGGCCTCGCTGCCGATCCCCGCCAGCATCACGGCAAACGTATCGGCGAGCACCTTGGTGCCGCGGGCATCGGCGCCGGCTGGCGCATCGTCGATGCGTGTATCGACAATGAAGTCGGCAATGCTTTCGGTCAACCCGGCCACGGCGCTCCTCCTGGTGCATGGGAAAGCGACGAGTATCGGAGCCGAGGTCGCCGGGAGTCAACCGAGGATCGCGCCGGCGCCTACCCACCGATGACGATACGCCCCGAGCGCGGCTTGCACGATGGAGCCGCTCGCGGGTCCTCGCTTCCATCTACACCACGCTGGCGGCGCCTCCAGCGGATCCTGCGCCTTGCCCGCCCGCGTGCGTAGAATCAACCCAACTTTCACATGCATCGCAGGCTTCTATGCCACCAGGCCGTTCGACACCCGACCCCACCCCGCTCGCCGGCCGCATCGCACTGGTCACCGGTGCGAATACCGGCATCGGACGCGTCGCAGCCCTCGAACTCGCCCGCCAAGGCGCACGCGTGTTCCTCGCCTGCCGATCGGAAGCACGTACACGCCCCGTGCTAGACGAAATCGCTGCCACCACGCGAACCCAAGCAGCGTGGCTGCCGCTCGATCTCGGCGATTTCGGATCGGTGCGCGGTTGCGCCGAGGCGTTTCTCGCCCAGGATCTGCCGCTGCATCTGCTCATCAACAACGCCGGGCTCGCCGGCGAGCGCGGCCTCACGCCCTCCGGCTTCGAGCCGGCATTCGGCGTCAATCACATGGGCCACTTCCTGTTGACGAGGCTCTTGACGGAGCGCCTCGTGCAATCGGCTCCGGCCCGCGTGGTGACGGTCGCCAGTCGCGCCCATGCCCGTGTCTCGGGGATCGATTGGGAATCGCTCCAGCGTCCGCCCAAGAGCCCCCTTTGCGCGATGGAATACTGCGCGTCGAAGCTCGCGAACGTGCTCTTCAGCGCCGAACTGAACCGCCGGCTCGCCGGCACTGGCGTATCGACCTACTCGCTGCATCCCGGCGTGGTCGGTTCGGACTTCTGGCGGCGCTTCCCGGCGTGGATGCAGCCGATCATGCGCCGCTTCATGATCTCGTCCGAAGCGGGTGCTCGCACCTTGATCCACTGCGCAACCACCGCACCGGTCGACCAAAGCGGACGCTACTTCAGCGACTGTCGACCAGTCACGCCGAGCCGTGCCGGCCGTAACGAAGCACTCGCCCGCGAACTGTGGCAAAAAAGCGAGTGCTGGATCGCTTGAACCGCGCCCATCGCAGCGCGTTGTGACCTCGAAAAGGCATGGCGATTGGCCGGGCGGTCGTCACGACGCAGTCGCCCACGAGGCCCCGCCATCGCTCATAATGCCTGACCCGTCTTGCGAGGAGAGTTCGTGATCAAGTCGTCAGCCTTCGGTCGAGCGAGCGCATCGTCCATTCTTGCCATCTCGGCCGTCATGACGGCCGGCCACGTCGCGGCGCAAGCCTGGCCGACGAAGCCGGTACGCATCGTCATCGCGTTCGCCCCCGGCGGCGGCACCGACATCATGGGACGCATGCTCGCACGCAAGTTCGCAGACGCGACCGGGCAATCGTTCGTGCCCGAAAACCGTGCAGGCGCCGGTGGACTCCTCGCCGCCGAATTCGTTTCCAAGGCGCCGCCGGACGGCCACACCGTCATGGTGTCGACCGCCTCGCTCTCGGTCAACGTCAACCTGCACAAGAAGCTCGCCTTCGACCCGATCAAGGATCTCGCAGGCGTCAGCTGGCTCGCTTCGGTGCCGCTCATGCTGGTCGTCCATCCAAGTGTTCCGGTGAAGACGGCGCAAGACCTCGTGGCACTCGCCAAGAAGCGGCCCGACCAGCTCAACGCAGGCTCGAACGGCACCGGCACCACGAGCCACCTCGCCATCGAGATGCTCAACCTCGCGGCCGGCATCAAGGTCCAGCACATCCCCTACAGGGGCGGTGGTCCGGCACAGATCGCCATGCTGGCCGGCGAAGTCGACTTCCGCTTCTCGTCGGTGGTCTCGGGCATCAACCATATCCGCAGCGGTCGCATGCGTCCGCTGGCAGTGACGACCTCCCGGCGCTCTTCCCTGCTGCCCGATCTGCCTACACTGCCCTCGATCTACCCGGGCGTGGAAACGGATCAGTGGTATGCCGTGTTCGTGCCCGCCGCCACACCAAAGGACGTCGTGGGCAAACTGCATGGCGAGATCGTGAAAGCCATGCAATCACCCGACGTGAAGGACTTCATGGCGAAGGACGGCGCCGAGCCCGTGGCGAGTACGCCGGAAGAACTCACGGCCTTCTTCCGCAAGGAAGTCGCCAAGTACGCGAAGATCATCGCCGCCGCCAACATTCGCGCCGACTGAACCCTTCCCTCTACCTTGCCTCCCAGCCTGATAGGACGCTGCAATGACATCCATCGATCCCCGCATTCTCGGCACCTGGCGCATGACCGGCACTGTCGGGCGCGACGACCAGGGCAATCAGCTATTTCCACCGTTCGGCCCACAGGCGATGGGGCTGGTTGTCTTCCAGCCCGACGGCCGCATGATGTCGGTGCTATGCGACGGCCGTCTCGCGCTGCCGCCCGACGAATCGCGGCAGTTCATGTCCTATGCCGGCACCTACACGTTCGACGGCAAGACGCTCACGACGAAAGTCGATGCAGCCTCGGACCCGAGTCGTGTGGGTGGCGAACAAATACGCGCGGTGCGGTTCGAAGCCGGCAAGATGATGCTCGCACCGCCACGCCGGCTGTGGGCCGGCGTCATGCAGCACCAGGAATTGACGTGGGAGCGCGTCGCCGGGTAAATCGGCATCCGGTCGACGCGCGAAGCGAGCTGTGCCTCAAAGATCTTCGCGCGGATGCACCGGCGGGATGGGGTCGACCAGATCCATCTCCGGACCGAGTTCCCGCTCGATGTCGTCCATCGCAGAGAGCAATTCGCCCAAGCGGATCGTGATGGCATCGAGATCCGATTCCGGAATCTCCAAACCGATCATCTCGCCCATCGATCGAACCAGTGCGCTGTCGAGCGTCATGATGGAGCCCTCGCAAAGACGATCCGATTGTAGCAGGGGACGATCGCGCTTCGTTCACCGTGGCGACGCAACGGAGATATCGAATCCCGACAAAAACCGCCAGCCAACCTGCTGCGATCGATTGCAAAACATCGCAATTGGCGCAAGTATGTCGGGGTAGCCGACGAGCTCGCACGGCGCACCCATCGAGAGCACGATCATGAACGAGGACATCACCCTGCTCGGCGCCTCCCATCAGGCCCGATTGATCGCCCGGCGCGAGCTGTCACCGGTCGATCTGATGCGGGCCTGCCTCGATCGCATCGAGCGCTACGACGGCAAACTGCGTGCCTTCATCACCGTGCGCGGCGACGAGGCGCTCGCCGAGGCCCGGCAAGCGGAGCACGAAATCGCCGCCGGCAGATATCGCGGCCCGATGCACGGCCTGCCCTTCGGCGTCAAGGATCAGCTGCATGCCGCCGGCGTGCGGACCACCCTGGGCTCGAGGGCCACCGGTCACTTCATCGCCGACGAGGATGCAACCTGCATCGCCCGACTCAAAGCGGCGGGAGCGATCCTGATCGGCAAAGAGAACCTGCACGAATTCGGCAAGGGCGGCACCCACGATTTTCCCTTCGGCCAGCCGCGCAACCCCTGGAACCTCGCCTACAACCCGGCCGGCTCCTCCAGCGGTTCGGGCATCTCGCCGGCCGCCGGCTTCACGAGCTTCTCGCTGGGCGAAGATACCGGCGGCTCCGTGCGCAGCCCCGCAGCGGCCAACGGCATCGTCGGCCTGCGACCGACGTTCGGTCGCGTTTCCAGGCACGGCGGCGTCATGTACGGCTGGACAGCCGACACGATCGGCCCCCTCGCGCGGCGGGTCGAAGATGTGGCGATGGTCCTGGGCGCAATCGCAGGCGCCGACCCGCACGACCCCCTATGTTCCACACAACCCGTACCGGACTACCGCAGCGGCCTCACGCTCGATCTGCAGGGAGTTCGGCTCGGGCTCGTGCGCGAGATGGCCTTCCCGGAAGGCGTGCATCCGGAAGTGCGCGCGGCGCTGGAACGCGCCCTGGCCGAA
>JBIKKL010000319.1:0-5848 GCA_044360365.1 Burkholderiales bacterium
AATCGCCTCCAGATCGAGCGCGAATGCAAACTCGTCCTCGAAGACAGCGTCCCACTTGAGGTGAAGGTTGAGCGTCTGGCCGTCGAGGTACAGGGCGAAGATCTGCTGGGCCACCGGCACGACATGTTGGAACGCGCCGCCGAAAGTTTCGGAAAAATCGGCCGATACCGATGAAGAGAAATCGTATCCGCTCGGGTTCAACCGCATGAAGTTGCGGTCGTCGATGCCGAGCGCCTGTTCGATCAGCGCTTCGACTTCCTGGATTACAGCCGCCGGGTTCTCCGCGGCCAGTTCGATCTTGTCGGTGAGATCCTGCAGGAACGGCATGACATCGCGGATCGACCGGTTCACCACCGGGATCACGGTGTCGTAGATCGGCGTCGACGCGAGTGCGCTGTCGAGAAACTCCAGGCCGGTACGGATCGCCTGCATGATGCTGGCGAAGTCGAGATCCGTGAAATCGAAGAGATCACCGAGATCCGGCAGCACCGCAACGACGCGACCGAGTTCGAGCAGATGATCGATGTCCGCCTGCGGCGTCTCACCCTGCGTGACGACCTCGAAGCCGCTGACGTTCATGATGTCCGGCAGCGTGATCGACAGCCGTTTGCTGGCCAGCGCCGCGGTATCGAGCCCGGGCAGCGGCGGCGTCATGCGGAAGTTGTCGAGCACGGCTTCCGCGAACCCGTTCAGTTCGAAGTCGAAGGCATCGAAGATTGCGCCGCCGGCGAGATCGCCCATGGAGAAGCGACGGTCATCGGTGGTGGCGAGATCACCGTCGGCGTCGAGCGTCGCGATGGCTTCGGCGAAGACATGCACGCCGCTTTCGGACCCTGCGCCACCCGCGGCGAGTTCCAGGAAGCCCAGTCGCAGCGAGGCCGCAAGATCGTCGAGATCGAACCACGCCCGACCCGCGATCTGCGCGTTGTCGATGAGGAGGGTGAGGCCTTCCGTGCCGGTTTCGCCGTCGAAGTCGATCAGCCACTCGAAGCCGCCTTCGAGTTCCACCTTGAGGTTGGCCGTCGCGCTCGTTTCCAGGGCCAGTGCATCGCCGAATTCGAAACCGAGATCGAGCGGCAGATCCTTCAGCAGGAAGTGATCGATCTTGAAGTTGACGATCTGGCTGGTCGGCAGTACGCCCAGGCCGGCGAGTTCGTAGATGTCGAAGCCTTCGAGCGTCAACGCGTCGAGCCGCAGATTGCCCAGTTCGAGTGCGTTCGTGCCGAGAACACCGGCGGTGATCAGTTCCTTGACCGAGGTCACGGCTTCGACGGCCGCGTCGTCGATCGCGGCATCGGCCAGGGCTGCGGCGGTCACTGCAGCGGGCAGCAACGCACTGGTCAGATCGGCCAGCGTGATGCGGTCGGAGGCATCGATCAGCTTGCGGGTCGCGACGACGTCGGCCCCGCCCTCGGCCACACGGATCGCGTTGAAGGGCGCCGCCAACGACGCCAGCCGCGTGTTGATCAGTGCAACCAGCTGGGCTCGGGTGGTGAACCGGTCGCCGTCGTTTCCGGCACCGGTCCCGTTGCCGAGCGGATCGATCGTCTCCGTCGCGACAATGGTGAAGCTCGTCGTCGCGACGTTGCCGTCGCCGTCGTCCACGCTCAGGTTCACCGCAAGATCGGCGGCGAGCACGCCGTTCGCCGGGATAGCGGCCGAGTACGTGATCTGGGAGAGCGGATCCGCGCCGACATCGAAGACGGCCGCCCGCAGTGCATCCCGCGTCGCCGCGTTGATGATGCCCGCGCTCACGAGCGAAGACAGCGTGAACTTGTGGGCGAAGTCGAATTCGGACAGCTGTATGAAACCCGAATCGAGCAGCTTGTCGAGCGAGAAGAGATTGAACGACAGCAGTGAAGTCAGATCCACCGACTTCGCCAGCGACGGCGACGTGGTGGCGCGACCGAACTCGTCGAGCAGACGCACGCCGAAGAGCGCGAGATCGGGGGTGTTCACGAGCCGGGACTCGACGAGGTCGTCGAAGTCGATGGTCGCCCCGGCGAGAATGTCGTCGATGCCGATGAGGCCGAACTGGATCAGGCGTTCCAGCGTGACGTGAATGTCGGTGCGCGCCATGAGCGCGGTGAGCGTGATGTTCGCGCCGGTCAGCAAGCCGTCGCGCACGACGCCGAAGCTTTCGAGGTCCGCCACGGAGAGCGTGACGGGCGCGAAGTCCGCAACGTCCAGCAGACGGGCATGGGAAAGCCCGACGAGCGGCACTGCGGTCATGTCGAGCAGCTTCGCGAGCAGCTGCGATTTGTCGAGCAGGCTGGCCGGATCGATCGCGCCGACTTCGAACAATCGAGCGAGGTCGACGTCTTCGATGTTGGCGAGGTTCTCCAGGCTGAAATCGTTGAGATCCATGCCGAAGCCGATCGGCAGGCGCAAGGTCTGCGTCACCGGGTCGTACACCGCTTCGACGCCCGGCGGCAGGATGCCCGCCTCGGAAATCTCGACGATGAAGTCCTGGATGGTCTGAACGCGCGCGAAGTCGATCTTCGACAACACGCGGTCGTTGAAGCTGGTGGCGAAATCGAGCAGATCGCCGAGGTTCTTTCCGACGAAGGGAATCTCGGTCTGCATGAAGTCCGAGCCGCTGAAGTCGCTCAGCCACGTCAACGTGCCCTGGATCATCTGGATCAGCTGGTTGAGGCTGAAGTCGCTGAAGTCGAGGAAACGATCCAGGTTCTGATGCGTGAACTGCAGCGATGGCCCACCTGCGGACGGGAACAGTGACCCCGTGAGACCCACGCGAGGCACGTCCGTGGTCGACCCGAGATCGACCCCGCCCAGGGCGGCGAACAGCGGCAGGTCGATGCTGACGAAGTTGTTCGTCTCCGTGGCCGTGTTCGCGAGCGGCGTGAAGCTCAGCCCCGTGTCGGGGTCGTAGGCGATCGTGGCACCGAGGTCGAGCGACAACTGCCCCTTCGGCCCGGTCGCACTGCCGATCGCGATCTCCAGCGGGCCGATACCGGCGCCCAGCACGAGGTCGTTGACGCCCGCGTGGGCATCGAACGTGAAGTGATCCAGCGAGAAGTCGAAGCTGATCGGGCTCGTCCCCCAACCGAAGCGGAACGTCGCCTGCACGTCGGCTTCGATGTCCACTTCGATCTCGGCATCGCCGTCGATCACGAATCCGATCGACTCTGCGCCTGCGCCGAGGTCCAGCCCGATAATGCGGCTGAAGTCGAGCTCGCCGGCGAAGACGATCTCGATCGTGTCGTCGCGCTCCAGTCCGGTGACCGGGTCGGTGACGAAGTTCCAGGACAACCCGCCGCCGTCGGATCCCAGGGTGGGCAGCCAGTTCTCCTTGAGGTACTGGAACAGCCCGCCCATCGTGGGCTTGTAGCCGCCGGCTGCCGAGGGATCGATCGCGTAGTAGCCGTTCGATTCGGCGCGGAACTGTGTGACGTTCGCGTTGACCTGCGCGATCACTTCGTCGGCGGTGGTGACGCCATCCGCGATGGTGATCGTCAGGATCTTGCCGCCGGCGTTGTAGGTAGCTGCGACAGCCGCCCCGCGTACGACACGCACCACGACATCGTTGAATGCCGTGCCATTGGCCGTCGCCACGAATCGGATCGCATTGAGCGCCCCGGGCACATCGACCACGGCCTGCGCAGCACTGGTCGCCCCCCCGCCCGCGGTTCGCATCTCGAACGTGTCGCCCGGCAATCCCGACAGCGTCATCGCCGTCGTCCCGTAGAGATCGAGCGGATCGGAGGCCTGCGGCAATCCCAATGGAATACCGCCGTCGCGCGTGAACACGGCCGGATCGGAACTGTAGAACGGCCGCAGGTAGTGCTTGATGTACTGACCGATGTCGAGCAGCGCGTCGGTGCCGAGCAGCCGGTTGAGACTCGTATCCGTCCCAGGCAGATTGGCGCTCAGCACCTCGTTACCGGCGGTAAGCTGATTGCCTTCCGAGTCGAAGGTCGGCACGAGGTCGCCGCGGATGTCGATGACCTCGTCGGCCAACGCGTTGAGCGCAAGCAGCGCCACGTCATCCAGCACGCCGCCGATTTCGCGCAGATCCGCGCTGAAGCCCGGGTCGAGGTTGCCGTCGAAGAAATCGGTGTCGCCGAAACTGATCGAGCCCAGCGCAACTCCATCCCCGCCGACGGCCAGGAAGAGCGGCAGATAGATCTGCACGCTGTTCGAGATCGGCGTGCCGTCCTTGCGCTCGGTTGCGCTGAATTCGAATCCGGTGGTCTCGTCGAATGTGACGCTGCCGCCGATGCGCAGATCGACAACGCCTTGCGGCGGAGATCCCGTGTTGAGCCCAATCTCGCCGAGCGGCGTAGCCAGCGAGAGTCCGAGATTCAGGTTGGAGGTTTGCAGCGTACCGGTGACGAAGAGTTCGTCGAAGACGAAGTCGACATCGCCCGAACCGATGTCGATGTCGATGCCGAAGCCGAGCCCGGTACTCAAGGTGAAGGGCACGGAGGCGCCGGCCGTAAGGCTCAAGCCGAGGTCGCCGAAGTCGGCACCGAGGCTGGCGTCGAAGTTCACGGTGTCGTTGATCGTCAGCGTATCGCTGAAGTCGATCGAGAGGTTGTCGCCAAGCATCTGGAACGTCACGGGACCGACGGACGCACTGGCGCCCGGCAGGGTCGGCACCCAGTGGTCGTTCAGGAATGTCGCGAGACCTTCCCAGATGTCGCCGACGGTCACGTCACCGGTGGCGACCGAGCCTGTGCCCGGTTGCTGTTCAGTGACGGTCCCCGTCAACCCCGTCGGCGTGAACGTGATGGGCGCGACGCGCCGTGCACCGTAGTTCTCCCCGAAGAACGCGACCGTGAAGTTGCCTGCGTCCCCCGTCACGGAGGCTTCGGACTCGCCGATCGCCGCATCGATCGCAGCCTGGATCGCATTGCGGTTGGCATTGAACGCAATGGATGCGGTCGATACGGTCGTGCCGTTTTCAGGGTTCGTGAAGCCCAACACGAAGCTGCCACTGCTCGGCGTGCCGCTGAGCTGGATGCGCTGGATTTCGTTCGTACCGCCGACCCAGGGCACCGTCTTGAGGTATTCGCTGACGTAGGTATCGATGTCGAGATAGGCCTCGACGCCCTGCTTCGTCGGCACCCCGGCCAGACCGTTGTCGTTTCCAGGGTTCGCCGGATCGTTCATGATCTCGGCGATCGTCTTGCCGGTACCCGGCACCTCGGTATCGAAGAAGCCGGTATCGATCAGCTGCTGCTTGTAGCCGGCGATCAGCTCGGCCAGCTGCTCGAGGAGACCGCGGATGGTGCTGTTCGCGAGATCGCCGAGGGCACCGCCGAAATCCGGCACATCGATGAGCACAGGCGCATCAGGCCCCTTGGATGGTAAGTCAAAGAGGTGGCGGAATATCTCCTCCAGCCCCTGATTAACCGGCGTACCGGACACCGGCACGTTCATGTAGACGGGATTGGTGCGAATGTGCAACGGACGCTGATTCAGATCGGCAAATCCGTGGACGATCTGGTCACCAGTAAGAGGAATCTCCTGATCGAAGATCACGAGCTTGAGCGGCAAGAGCAACTCGAAGCCCCCGTTGACGCCGGCAAACTGCACGTTGTCGAGGATGTCGCCTTCGTTGAATCGGTACAGACCGTCGTCCGGCACAAGCGAGCTTGCAGGCTGGTCGAGTAAGAACTCAATGCGAACGAAATCGGAACGGTCGGTGCTGTTCAAAAGTTCCGGATTGGTCGCACTGCTGCCATCGGCGTCGATCGTGATCGACGCGTCGTACGTGACCGTATCGAGCACGCCGTCGGTGTCGAGATCGAATTGCGCGTCGTTGATGGTTTGGACGCCGATCGAATCGAGGATATTGAAGCTGAAGCTCAGATCGCGGCCG
>JBIKKL010000544.1:0-3728 GCA_044360365.1 Burkholderiales bacterium
CGTCGACATCGCATAGGACAGCTGCCTGGTCAGTTCCTCGAGATCATGCGCCTGCCCCCCCGGCACGCCCAGGCCCTTCGACAACGTCGCGAAGTCGATGGTGGGACGGTCCAGCGTCAGCATGTCGATCGCACGCGGTCCCGGCTGGGCGGCCCCGACATCGGCCAGTTGACTGTAGAGAATCTTGTAGGAGCGATTGGAAAAGATCATCACGCACACGTCGAGATTCTCGCGGGCCATCGTCCAGATGGACTGGAACGTGTACATGGCGCTGCCGTCGCCGATCATCGCGATGACTTTACGGTTCGGACAGGCGACCGCCGCCCCCACGGCCACCGGGCTGCCGAAGCCGATCGATCCGCCCATGTTGTTCAGCCAGTCGTGAGGGGGCGCACCCGCGCTGTAGGGGAAGAAGCCGCGGCCGGTGGTGACCGATTCGTCGACGACGATGGCCCCTTCCGGCATCGTTGCGCCGAGGGCCTGTCCCAGCCCTTCGAGCGTGAACTTGCCGACAGGCTTGTCCGGCCTGGAGGGCTGTGCGACCCCGGCCGGCTTCTCGTTCAATGCGCCCAACTCGGCCGCAAGCGCTTCGAGCGAAGCCAGGGGATCGCCCTCGATGGGACAAAGGGTCGTGACCTCGCAGCCCTCCGGCGTCAGGACGCTGGGTTTGCCGGGGTAGGCGAAGAACGCTGCCGGCGCCTTCGTGCCCACGAGCACCATGCGTTCGGTACCCTTCAGCATCTGCTGGGCCGTTTCCACGACGAAATGCAAACGCAGCACGGGCACGCGACCGGCTCCGCGCTCGATGCGAGCCGTGCCGCCGGCCGCCTGAACGGTACATCCGGTCTTGGCTGCGATCTTGCCCGCGAGTTCGAGCCCGCGCGCGCGCAGCGCACGTCCGCCGATGAAGAGCATGGCGGACTTCCCGTGGCGCAATGCCTTCGCCGCCGCGACGACGGCGTCGCTCGTGGGGCCGGCCGGTCCGGGTGTTTCCGGCGTATCGGCCACCGCATCCGCTTCGCCCCAAGCGGTATCCGCCGGCAGGATGAGGGTTGAAATCTGACCCGGTGCGACGCGAGCGGCCTGGATGGCAAGGGCCCCGTCACCCGCAACAGTCTTCGATGTCGGAGAGGTCTTGACCCAATGCGAAAACGGTCGCGCGATGCCTTCGATATCCGCCGTGAGCGGCGTGTCGTACTGGATGTGATACAGCGCATGCTCGCCGACGATGTTGACGATGCCCGACCCCGCCTTCTTCGCGTTGTGCAGGTTGGCGGCGGCATTGGCAAGGCCCGGACCCAAGTGCAACAGCGTCGATGCGGGCTTGTCGGTCATGCGGTAGTAGCCGTCGGCTGCGCCGCTGCACACGCCCTCGAACAGCCCGAGGACGCAGCGCATGCCCTCCACGCGATCGAGCGCACCGACGAAATGCATCTCGGAGGTGCCGGGGTTGGCGAAGCAGACCTCCACTCCGCCCTTGATCAACGTTCTGACGAGACTTTCTGCACCGTTCACGAGTTCTCCTCCCTAAGTGTTCGCGAAGCCGCATGGGCACGACGCTGACGCGCGCGTGTCTTGAATTTGATTCGGTTGCGTCATCCTGGTGCGTGGTCGTCGCGCCAGACGAAGGTGATCACCCATTCGCTTCCCTCGCCTTCGATGCAGGCGATCGTGCCATTGCCCGGTTTGAACTCGACCACCTTGCAGGACTCGTCACCGCAGACGAGCTTCGACGCCGTGCGCAGCAGATAGTCGACATGACCACACATCATGACGTCACCCGTTGCAGACTGGATTTGCGCGATGAAGGGGGCAACCAGGTCGTCGGTGTTGATGGGATAGGCCGCTTTGGCCGCGCGTTCCGGCATACCTAATTTGGCCGCGATGCGCTCGGCGGTATCGATGGTCCATTGCTTGTCGCTATGAAGAATGCACGCGGGCGAAGCACCGAGTGCACGCAGGCGCTCGCCCAGACGATCCGCCTGGCGCTGCCCCATGGGGCTGATGTGGCGCTGCGGATCCTGCTCCGCCGACAGGGCATCGACATGATGGACCAGGTAGACCTTCATCCTCTCCTCCATTCGTTCGGTGATGCCGCCCGATCAAGGCGGCTTCCGAACGAATACTGCGAACGAGCGCAAAGGTCAACCGCAATATCGAGGGCCGCGGGGGCCCAACCCGCTGAACAGCGTCAGGGTTCGTCGCCTTTGCGCTGCACCTGGTCTCGGGTAATCCACAGACTTCCGAGTATGGAGGCGAGCAGCACGACGCCGACGACCGAAAGAGCGAAGCCGATGGGAATCTTGTAGATATCGAGGAGCAGCATCTTGATCCCGATGAACACCAGGATGAACGCAAGGCCATATTTGAGTAGGTGAAATCGGTCGGCCAGGTCCGCGAGCATGAAGTACATGGCACGCAGGCCGAGGATGGCAAAGACGTTTGACGTCAGCACGATGAAAGGGTCGAGTGTGATCGCGAAAATGGCGGGGATGCTGTCGACGGCAAAGATCACGTCGGTCACCCCGATCATCACCATGACCACGAACAGCGGTGTGAAATACCGCTGGCCATCGCGCATGATCGCGAACTTCTCGCCATGGTATTCGCTGGTGATGCGCATGTGCTTGCGCATCCAGTTGAAGATCGGATTCTTCTCCATGTCGGGTTCGGCTTCCGCCATGAGCAGCATCTTTATCCCGGTGATCAACAAGATGGCGCCGAACACGTAGAGGATCCAGTGAAACCTGGAGATGAGCCAGGCGCCGATCAGGATCATGATCGCGCGCAGCACGATGGCGAGGATGACACCGAGAATCAGCACCCGACGCTGGAACTCCGGACGCACGCCGAAGAGCGTGAACAGCATCAGGAACACGAAGATGTTGTCGACGGCGAGCGACTTTTCGATCAGATAGCCGGTGAAGAACTCCGCGGCCTTGTCGTTCGCGATCTCGCGTCCCATCTTGTCGTCGAGGTACCACCACAGCAGCGCATTGAACGCGAACGACAGCGCGACCCAAACGATGGACCAGTTGAGCGCTTCCTTGAACGAGACTTTGGCCGCTCCCTTGGATTCCAATACCAGCAGATCGACGATGATGGCTACGACGACGAATACTGCGAAACCCGTATACCAATACCAAGTGCCGATGGTTTCCATGCCTTCTCCGAGATGCTCGATTGTTGTGTCCGGCGAGGAGCCCCGTCATGGGGTGCGCGCCTTCTACTTGGCACTCGTCGGGGCACGAAGCGGCCTTTGCGGCGAGCGCGGCGAACGTTATCAGGAAGGAATCGGGGAGTTGATTGAGATGTTGTATGACAGCGATTACGCGCAAACGGCTTGCTCGGTACCTCCCCGGCAACATGCGGATGGCGACGACGGGCAGTTTCGGTACGCTGTCGGTCACTGCGGCGCTCGCGCGCCGCAGTCGATGCGACGGCTCGATGTCAGTGCGGCAGTTTGACGCCGGCCGCCTTGATGATGCTGCCGTAGCGGGCCAGCTCCTGCTTGATGATCGCGTTGGTTTCGTCGACGTTCGAGACGAAGGGCTCCGCACCTTGCTTCGCGATGTAGTCCTGTGCGATCGGTGTTGCGAGAACGGCCGCGATGTCCGCGTTGATTCGATCGACGAGTGCGCGCGGGGTCTTGATCGGGGCGACCACGGCGGTGATGCCCGTGAGCCCGTAATTCGGCAGTCCGGCTTCGGTGAAGGTCGGGACATCCG
>JBIKKL010000322.1:0-5813 GCA_044360365.1 Burkholderiales bacterium
GCGGGCGATGCTGGCCGATATTCCCAGCGAGACGATCCACACCTGACGCGAAGGAGTCGCGATGTTCATCGAGAAACGTCTCGCCCGCATGACGCAGCGATTCCTCGATGGCGCGCCCATTCCCTTGCGCCTGCAGTTGTGGAACGGCCTGGCCTACGATCTCGGTCCGGCGCCCGCGGTCACCGTCAAGCTGAAGGAGCCTTCCGCCGTGAAGGCCTTGATGGACGCCGATTTTTCCGATCTGGGCGAAGCCTATATCAGCGAAAAGATCGATGTCGAAGGGCGCATCGCGGATGCCATGCGCGCCGCCGACGCCCTTGTACAGAAGGCCAAGCCTCGCGGCGCCACATGGGCGCGATTGCGCCGGGCCGTGAGCCATACGCGCAAGCAGGATGCCAGCGCGATCGAACATCACTACGACGTATCGAACGACTTCTACCGGCTATGGCTCGACAAGAACATGGCCTACTCGTGCGCCTACTTTTGCGACGATCAGAAATCACTCGACCAGGCGCAAGTCGACAAGTTCGAACACATCTGTCGCAAGCTGATGCTGCGACCCGGGGATCGCCTCCTGGACATCGGATGCGGATGGGGCGGACTCATCTCGCACGCCGTGCGGCGATACGACGTCCATGCGCTCGGCATCACGCTCTCACACAAGCAATACGACTACGCTCGGGCCCGGATCGAACAAGAAGGGCTGTCGGATCGCTGCCGCGTCGAACTGCTCGACTATCGCGATGTGCCCGAGACCGAGAAGTTCGACAAGATCGCAAGCGTCGGCATGTTCGAGCATGTCGGACTGTCGAACCTTCGCCTCTACTTCGCCAAGATCGAAAGATTGCTCGCAGCCGACGGGATCGCGATGAACCATGGCATCACGACGATGGACCCGCAGAACCGTGCCGTCGGACGAGGGGCAGGCGAATTCATCGACCGGCACATCTTCCCGCATGGGGAATTGCCGCACGTGAGTCTTGCCGTTCGCGCAATGAGCGAGGAGGGACTGGAAGTCATCGACGTCGAATCATTGCGCCATCATTATGCGAAGACGCTCGATTCGTGGGCCACGCGCCTGGAGGATGCCCGCGACGCTGCCTGTGCGCTCGTGGGAGAGCGCCGATTTCGAACCTGGCTGATCTATCTGGCAGGTTGTGCCCATGCCTTCGAGCAAGGTTGGATATCGCTGCATCAGATCGTTGCGGTAAAGGCGAAACGCCAGACCATGGCTCCCGTGCCGTGGACGCGCGAGCATTTGTATCGAACGGTCTGATCGAAAGACGGCAATCCCGAGGCCGTCGCGGGGCGCCTCCGTTGTCTCACGATTGCGCGCCCGGCCTCGCCCCGGTGTCGCGGAAATCAGCGTTGCAACACCGCCTCCACGGCGGCACCGATGGAGAAGATCCGCGCGTCGTGCCCGTTGAGGCCGCACAGCATGAGGCCCGTCGGGGCCGCACCCTCGCGATGGGTCGGAATCGACAATGCACACCCATCGAGGAAGTTGATCATGCTGGTGTTGCGCAGCATGCGGAAGTTGGTCGTCTTGTAAAGTTCTTCGCTGTCGATGATCGGAGCGATGGCTTGGGCGATGCCGGCAACCGTTGGCATGACGAACGCATCGAAGGGCATGAGTTCGGCGCTGACCCGAGCAATCCAGTCGCGACGACGATCCAGCGTCCAGAGATAATCGACGGCCGTCGCCTTGGACCCGCCCTGGATGCGCCAGCGCACGCGCTGATCGTAGCGGTCGCCGTCCTTTTCCAGCATCGTCTTGTGCACGAAATAGGCTTCCATGGGCGAAAGCCCGCCAGGCTTGTTGATCTCGCCCATCTCGCCGAACTGGGAGAGCGGGGTATCGATCAGCCTGGCGCCGGCGGCCGACAATGCTTCGAGGGCTCGTTCGAAATCAGCAGCCACCTCGGGATCGAGATCGTCCAGAACGACCGTCTTCGGCACGGCGATTCGCAGCCCGACCAACGATGCGGCCGTGGGCGCTACGGGCGGCTCTCCTGCCAGCACTGCGTCGCAGATCGCTACGCACGCGACGCTCGGCCCCATCGGCCCGATCGAATCCAGCGCGAAGGAAAGAGGAAAGACCTTGTCGGTCGGTATGCGCGACTTGGTCGGTTTGTAGCCGACGATGCCGCACAATGCTGCCGGAATGCGGGTCGAACCGCCCGTGTCGGTGCCCAGTCCGATCACGGCCATGTCGTCCGTCACAGCCACTGCGCTGCCGGCGCTCGATCCGCCGGGAATTCGACCCGTCGCGCGGTCGTATGGATTGCGCGGCGTGCCGTAGTGCGGATTGATGCCAATGCCGGAGTACGCGAACTCCGTAAGATTGGTGCGCCCGACGAGCACCGCGCCGGCTGCTCGCAGCCGCGCAATCGCAGGCGCATCGCACGGGGCGGGCGGCGAATCCCGAAGCACGACCGAGCCCGCCGTCGTGACTTCTCCGGTCACGTCGAAGAGATCCTTGATCGCGATCGGCAGGCCGGCAAGCGGGGAGGGCACGATGCCGGCTTTGCGCAGCGTATCGCTCGCTCGGGACTGAGCCAGCACTTTCTGCGGATCGAGTGAAATGAAAATGCGCTTGCCTTCGCCGGCAGGATCGGCGGCTTTCGACAGCAACGCTTCGGCCAGAGCTTCGCTGGTCGTGGCCCCGGAGGCGAGGGCGCTGGACAATTCGAATATGGTCTTCATCACGGCAATTTCTCGCTTGTCGCTGTGCAATAAAAGGTCGTCTGCCCGCGCGACTCGCTTGCAGCGGTATGCCGGGAAACGTTGAACACGGTAAAATCGATGGCTAAGACTATTGGGGCATGCATGCTCGCGCAGTACCGGAACGGGTCCGGGTGCGCGTGGCCCCGGCAAACATAGCTCAATCGTGGGGGAGATACCACCGTGGGATTCGATGCGAACCGTCCTGACTTGCTGATAGGCGTCATCGGTGCCGGCGCCATGGGGCGGGGAATCGCGCAGGTTGCGGCGGCCGGCGGCATCCGTGTACGCCTGGCCGATGCAAAGCCGGGGGCGGCCCAGGAAGCGCTCAAATTCATCGACGGCATGCTCAAGCGTGCCGCCGAAAAAGGCACAATGACCGCCGACGACGCAAAGGGTGCAGTCGAGCGCATCCAGGTCGTCGAAAGCCTTGCCGACATGAAGCCGTGCCATGCCGTGATCGAGGCCATCGTCGAAAATCCTGACATCAAGCAGAAAGTCTACGCGGAGCTCGAAACCATCGTAGCGGAAGACTGCATCATCGCTTCGAACACGTCGTCGCTGTCCGTCACGCTGCTCGCCAACAAGCTGAAGCATCCCCAGCGCTTCGCCGGCTTTCACTTCTTCAATCCCGTGCCACTGATGAGACTGGTCGAAGTCGTCGACGGCATACTGACCGAACCCTGGGTCGGCGACGCGCTGATGGTCATGGGCAAGCGCATGACGCGCGAGCCGGTGAGAGTCAAGGATGCACCTTGCTTTCTGGTCAATCAGGTCGGACGGGGCTACTCGCTGGAGGCATCGCATCTGGTCTCCGAAGGCATCGCGAGCTTCGTCGAGGTCGATCGCGTAATGCGCGACGTCGGCGGCTTCCGCATGGGCCCGTTCGAGCTGATGGATCTGACGGCCCTCGACGTGACGCAGCCGGCCTCCGAACTGTTGTACAACCAGTTCTTCCACGAAGCGCGCTATCGGCCATCGCTCGTGATGCGTAGCCGCCTCGATGCCGGCATTCTCGGGCGCAAGGTCAAGCGCGGTTTTTACGATTATTCCAGTGGACAGCAGGCCGTTCCCGACGAACCGCCGGCGCCGAACGCTCGGCCTGACAGCGTGTGGGTCAGCAAGTCAGAACCGAGCGGTCACGCAGCACTCACCCAATTGCTGGACAAGATCGGTGCGCCGCTCGAAAGCGGGGATAAGCCGAGCGCTCGTGCGCTGATCCTCGTTACGCCGTTGGGTGAAGACGCGACGACGTGCGTCGTGGAGCAGGGCCTCGACCCGAAGCGCACCGTCGCCGTCGACACGCTCTTTCCGATGGTGAAGCGACGCACGATCATGACCAACCCGCTGACCGATCCGGCCTTTCGCGATGCAGCTCACGGGCTGTTCGCGTCCGATGGCGTTCCGGTCGTCGTATGCAAGGACAGCCCCGGATTCATCGCCCAGCGCATCATCGCGATGATCGTTAACATCGGTTGCTCGGTCGCACAGAACCAGACGGCGACGCCTGCCGACATCGACAAGGCCGTAACCCTCGGCCTGAACTATCCGCACGGGCCGCTCGCCTTCGGCGATCGCCTCGGTGTGGACAAGATCCTCAAGGTCTTGACGAACATGCAACGCGTCTGCGGCGATCAACGCTATCGCCCGACGTTGTGGCTGTCACGCCGCGCGCGGCTCGGCGTATCGCTGCTCACCCAGGACAACTAAAGGAGATTCGCCATGCTCGACGCCTATATCTACGACGGTACCCGTACGCCCATCGGTCGCTATGGCGGCAAACTCGCCACCGTGCGTCCGGACGATCTGCTCGCCGGGGCGCTCAAGGCCATCGTCGAGAAGAATCCCTTCAAGGTCGAAGACATTGAAGACATGGTCATCGGTTGCGCAAATCAGGGCGGCGAAGATTCGCGCTGCATCGCGCGCCATGCCGGACTCGTCGCCGGCCTGCCGATTGAGTTGGGCGGCTCGGTCGTCCAGCGCAACTGTGCGAGCGGCCTGAATGCCATCGTGAACGCAGCGCACGCGATCACGTCGGGCGAGGGCGATCTGTTCCTCGTGGGCGGCGTCGAGAGCATGAGCCGTGCACCTTGGGTGATGGCGAAGAGCGAAGCCCCTTTTTCCCGCGATATGCGGATTTTCGATTCCACGATCGGTTCTCGCTTCCCGAACCCGAAGATCATCAAGCAGTTCGGCGACGATTCAATGCCGCAAACCGCCGACAATCTTGCCAAGGATTTCTCGCTGACCCGTGATCAGGCCGACACGTTCGCCCTGGCATCGCAGCAAAAGTACGCCAATGCAAAAGGCGAGGGCTTCTTTGCCGGCGAGATCACTCCCGTGACTATAGACAAGGGCCGGGGCCAAACAGATACGCTGGCGGAGGACGAGCATCCACGTCCCCAAACCGACCTCGCCGGCCTCACCAAGTTACGCGCCCTTAACGAGGGCGGGGTGACGACCGCGGGCAACGCCTCCGGCGTCAACGACGGTGCGGCGGCGCTTTTCATTGGCAGTCTGAAAGCAGGCGAAAAGGCGGGCAAAAAGCCGATCGCCCGCATCCTCGCCACGGGCGCTGCCGGCGTGCCGCCCAGGATCATGGGCTTCGGCCCGGTGCCCGCGTCCAAGAAAGCTCTGGCCCGCGCCGGTCTGACAATCAAGGACATGGACATCATCGAGATCAACGAAGCCTTCGCGGCTCAGGTGCTGGCCTGCCTGAAAGGCTTGGAGGTCGACCTGCAGGACACGCGAGTCAATCCGAACGGCGGCGCGATTGCACTAGGCCATCCGCTGGGATGCTCCGGCGCCCGCATCGCATTGACGGCAGCCCGTCAGTTGCAGCGCTCCGGCGGCCGCTATGCGCTGGTCTCGCTGTGCATCGGCGTGGGCCAAGGCATGGCGGTCGTGATCGAACGGATGTAGCGGTCTACTGCCGCCGAGGCTTGTGTCGGCATCGCTCGAATGCCCCGAAACGGTTTTGCCGTTCCGGGGCATTTTGTTTGTCGCCGAACGGAAGGACGTCCTTTGAGGTGGCTCCCTAAGGCCATCGAATCGGCCGCTGAGCCGCATCGCCCTTACCGCCAGTCCAC
>JBIKKL010000518.1:0-3865 GCA_044360365.1 Burkholderiales bacterium
GTTCCAATCGATCTGAGTCAATCAAGGCTCCTTTCCAGATGAGTGAGGATTATCGTCGCGCATGGTATCTGGACGATCCCGAAACGTGTAGCGTGATCTTCTGTTCCGCGCTTCGTTCGCTTCGAGTTCGTGCTCAAGCCGGGCGGCCGTCAGCGGGCAATACGGCTGTTTGGTCAAGCTCGACGGGTCATACGAACGAGGTGCTCAGCGTACCTCGCCATCGACGTAGTACCAGCGCTCCGACTCCCGCACGAAACGGCTGATCTCGTGCATGCGGTGGGCGCGTCCGCCCTGCTTGCTGCGTGCAACGAATTCGACCACAGCCCGGTCCCCATCGGCGACGTGCCTGCGTACGTCAAGCCCAAGCCACTTCACGTCCGGATCGAGTCGAACGGCGGCCGGACGCGTGATGGCGTGCCAGGTGGCGAGAAGATAGTCGCTGAGAGCCAGCGCATAAGCCGTGTAGCGCGAGCGCATCAGCGCTTCGGCGTCGGGGGCGGGCGTGCCCGCGTGCCATCGGCCGCAGCAGAAGGCGTAGGTCTCGCGCCCGCCGCAGGGGCAAGGCATCTGCGAGAATTCTGTAGGCCGGGTTGTCTTCACGTCATGCCGATGAATTGTTCCGAGACCGCAATACGTGCGCGCTCGGGGGGGGCACTCTGCCCACGCGTGCGCTCTGTATTCACTTGACAGCAATGGCGCCAAGATTGCCAGCACGCATCGGCGCTGCATTTCACAGTGGTTCGAGCTATCGAACGCATTGCAGGTGCGATGAACGGGATCGAGGCGGACCGTTGCGAGGCGTCCGTCGGCGTATTAAACGGCGCTGTGCTGCTCCGCGGCGATCTCCAGGCCCACACCCTTGAGCGAAGTTCGACGCAGATCGCGCTTCTCTTCGAGATCCCGGAACCGGCGTGCCCGATGCATGACGAGGCGATTGTCCCACATCACCAGATCGTTGACGCGCCATGCATGCGAGTACACGAACTCGCGCTGCGTGGCGTGCTCCATGAGATCGCGGATGTACGCGCGCGCTTCCGGCACCGGCCAGCCCACGATTCCGCCGATGTGCGAGGCGAGGTACAGCGACTGGCGGCCGTTGACGGGGTCCGTAAGCACGAGTTGATGCTGAACGGGCTTCAGCCTGTCGGCATTTTCTTCACTCTTCACCTGCAGGCCGATCTGCTCGCGGGAAAACACGATCGAGTGTTCGCAGACGAGTGCTTCGGCTTCGCGCTTCTCGTCGTCGGGCAAGGCATCGTAGGCGGCACGCATGTCGGCAAACTCGGTGTTTCCGCCGTGCTTCGGCACGACCCGCGCATGAAGCAGCGTGTAGCCCGCGCCGACGGCCCGGAAGGAGGCGTCGGAGTGCCACAGTCGGTTGCCCAGGGAATACATGCGCCGCGCGTCGTCTCGTGCCCGCAGCCGATCGCTCGTCGCACCGTCGAGATTGGAGATGTCGCCGAGTTCGAGTTGCTGGAAGCGTCGATGCTCGGGCTTCGCCATCTGTCCGGAGAGCGTGACCTCGAGCTCCCCGAAGTTGCGCGTGAAGGCGATCTGCTGCTCGTCGGTCAAGGGCTGGTCCGGGAAGACGAGCACGGCGTGCTCGTGCATGCCGAACTCGATTGCATCCACTTCGTCGCGGCTCAGGGGGCGGGTGATGTCGATGCCTCGCACTTCGCCGACGAAACTCGCATGAACGCGACGGATGTGGATCGTCATGGGGCACCTCCTCTCGTGGACGTCCCGGCCGTGCGCGGCACGGTGACGTACGCGATCTTTGTGTGACCGCGGACTCAGCATAGGAGATGCGCGGCCGGGAAGCAAGCGGCGCACAGGGGGCGGCGGGGCGGAACGGTGGTCGTCGCGGACTGGTCCGCGTGAGCGAAACGTGCGCCGCGAGAGGTTCAGTGGCGCGTGATGTGATCCAGCACCGCCTTGCAGCATTCGTCGGCGTGGGTCGTTGCCACGTGATACGAATTGCCGGGGAGGACGACGAGCCGGGAGTTCGGAATCTGCTCCTGCCACTCGCGGTTCTCCTGTACCGAGGCGAGGCCGCTTCCTTCCGTGGTGATGACGAGCGTGGGGCAGCGGATGTTGGCAATGTCCGGGCGGATGTCGGAGTAGTTGATCTTCTCGTTGAAGCCGATGATGGACGAGAGGGGCGCCCGCCCCATGAAGCGGGTCCACCATTCGACCCCTTCGGGAGGGAAGCCGTTTCCGAGCCGGCCGGCCATGTTGCTGCGCGCCCAGGCTTCGACGCCGTGCAGCTCGAAGTTGCGTGTGAGCTCCGGGATCTTCTCGGCCCCCTTGCGTAGCGGGGGCGGCGTGCCGACGACGCTCAGCGTGGCAATGCGATCCTGCCTTCGTGCGGCGAACGTCCGGGCGATGACCCCACCGATCTTGGCGCCGACCAGATGGCATCGTCCGATCCCGAGGTGGTTCAGTAGCGCGCAGTAGTCGTCGATGATGCGGTCAAGCGTCCAGGGAAAGTCGCGCGGCATGGGCGTGGAGCGGCCATAGCCGCGCATGTCCGGACGAACCACCCGAAAGCGGCGAGCCAGATGCGGGACCCAGCGATACCAGGCGAGGCCGCTTTCCGCATTGCCGTGCAGGAGCAGGATCGTTTCGGGCGTGGTCCACGGGTCGGTGAAGTCGTCGACGGTGTAGTGCATTTCGAGGTCGGCGGTGATCCGGTGCGTGGGCATGGGGCGTCTCCGGCATGGATGAGGTTCGCATTGTAGTGCAGGGTTGGCGAGTGGCTGGAGGGGCCGATGCCGCTCCGACCCTACATCCCGCGCAGCGAGTCGAGTAGTATCGGGTTGCCGGTGTGACGATGTCGCCGAACGTGGAAGGAGCGTCCAGAGCGCCACCTGCCGGCGCGATGCACCGTGGCTATGGGCAAGTATGGAGTCGTGATGAAGTCTGAATTCGTCGTCCTGGGTGCCGGGATGGTCGGCATATGCGTCGCGCTGCATCTTCGCAAGCGCGGTCGCGAGGTCATCCTTGTCGATCGGCGCGGGGCCGCCGAAGAGACCTCCTTCGGCAATGCCGGCATGATTCAGCGCGAGGCGGTCTTTCCCCATCCGTTTCCGCAGAAGTTCGCGGATCTTCTTCGCTACGCACGCAATCGCTCGATCGACGCGAGCTATCACTGGAATGCGCTGCCTCGCATCGCTTCGTTCATGTGGGGGTACTGGCGCAATTCGCATCCCGCGCGCTATCCGCAGGTAGTGGCAAGCTACGCGAAGCTGATCGAACATTGCGTCGCCGAACACGATGCGCTCGCTGCCGAATCCGGCGCGAGCATGCAGTTGCGGCGCGATGGATGGATTCGGATCTATCGGACGACCGGGCGGCGCGACGCAGGGTTCGCCGATGCGCAGAGAGCGAAGCGCGAGTTCGGCGTCGAGTATCGCGCGCTCGATGCGAAGGCGTTGCAGGCGGCCGAACCCCACCTCGCGACCACGCTCGCGGGCGGCTTGCACTGGCTGCAGCCGACGACCGTCGCGGATCCGCAGGCCCTGGCGCTTGCGTATCTGCGGCGCTTCGAGGCGCTCGGCGGGCAGTTCGTTCGCGCGGACGCCAGCACGCTTTCCCCCGAGGGCGACGGCTGGACGCTCCAGTCAGAGCGCGGGCGGATCGACGCGGCGCGCGCCGTGATGGCGCTCGGCCCCTGGGCGAAGGCGGCGACGCAGCGTCTGGGCTACGATCTGCCCCTGGCGGTGAAGCGCGGCTATCACATGCACTATGACGTCGACGGCGACGCGCGGCTCAACCACCCCATCGCCGATACGGAATCCGGCTACTGTCTCACGCCGATGGCCCGCGGCATGCGGTTGACGACCGGCGTCGAATTCGCGCTTCA
>JBIKKL010000323.1:0-5768 GCA_044360365.1 Burkholderiales bacterium
ATGGCGGTGCCGTCGTTCTGATGTACGGCCGAAGCGAGGGTAAGCTTGGTCATTGCGAAGCTCCTTGTTTGTGGATGGATATACCCCGGGACAGCGGCGGCTTCAACCTGCGGGGGTCCTGCCGGCGCAGGTCCCGTTGAGTCGGCCGCGCAGAAGCGCGCTTGCGATGCCCGCCGAAAGCTTCACGGATCGGGGCAACTGACCTGCGCGCCACCTGCATCCGTCGATCCCGAGTCCAGTACAATCATCGGCTCGCACAACTCGATCGAGGAGGAACCATCATGTCGGCCGTGCTCGAATCCCAGACCGTGAGGGTCGTCCCCACCGGGGGTCCCGTCGGCGCAGACATCGTCGGCGTGGATCTCTCGCAGCCCATCGCCGATGCGGCGTTCCGCCAGATCCACGATGCGTGGATGCAGCATCTCGTCCTGCGCTTTCGCGGCCAGACGCTCACGAAGGACCATTTGATCGAGTTCAGCCGCCGCTTCGGCGATCTGGACAAGGCCCCCATCAACACCCGCGGCAAGCCGTGGATCGAGGGCTATCCCGACATCACCGTGATGTCGAACATCAAGGTCGACGGCGAACCCATAGGTGGCCTCGGCTATGGCGAAGCCGTGTGGCACACGGACATGTCGTATCAGGAGGTCACGCCGACCGGCGCCCTGCTGTACGGCATGGAAGTCACCAAGGCGGGCGGCGAAACAGGCTTCGCAAGCATGTATCAGGTCTACGATACGCTGCCTGACGATCTCAAGGCTGCCATCGAAGGCAAGTCGATCAAACACTGCTCGAGCTACACGAGCGCCGGTGACTTGCGCAAAGGTTTCGCCCCGGTCACCGATCCGAGCACGTCGCCAGGTGCAATCCATCCCGCCGTCATCCGGCATCCGGTCACGGGGCGCAAGGCACTCTTCCTCGGACGCCGCCCCAACGGCTACATCGTCGGCATGCCGCTCGCCGAAAGCGAAGCCCTGCTCGATCGGCTGTGGGCACACGCGACGCAACCGCACTTCGCGTGGTATCAGGTGTGGCAGGTCGGCGACCTCATGATGTGGGACAACCGCTGCGCCATGCATCGGCGCAATGCGTTCGATCCGAACGAGCGCCGGTACATGCTGCGCACGCAGATTCGCGGCGCTCGCCCGAGCGCCTGATTCATCGCCGCGGGCTGACGGCAGAGCCACCCGCGTTCGCCTCTACCGGCCAGGCTTCCGTCACTGACGGTCCTGGCCGGTCTTGCGTCGACACCCACCCGTTCCATCGGACCGAAGGACTAACTATGCGCATCACCGCCATCCGCGAAACCACCATCAGCACCGGCGAGGAACGCAGCAACGCCGTGATGGACTTCTCCGACATGACCACGGGACTTGTCGCCGTCGTCACCGACGTCGTGCGCGACGGCAAACCCGTCGTCGGCTACGGCTTCAGCGGCACGGGGCGCTACAGCCAGAACGCGATTCTGCGCGAGCGCATGATTCCGCGCGTCATGAAGGCCGATGCGGCGAGTCTCCTCGACGAGAGCGGCGCGAATCTCGATCCGTTCAAGGTGTGGGACTGCATGATGAAGAAGGAGAAGCCGGGCGGACACGGTGATCGCGCAGTCGCTGCGGCAACGCTCGACATGGCGATCTGGGATGCCTGCGCAAAAATCGCCGGTGTGCCGCTCTACCGCTTCCTCGCCGATCGCTACTGGCAAGGCACGGTGCCGGATCGCGTCCCCGTCTATGTCGGCGGCGGCTACTATGCGCCCGGGCGCGGGCTCGATGCGTTGCAGGACGAGATCCGCGGCCACCTCGACGACGGCTTCACGGTGGTGAAGATGAAGATCGGCGGCGCGCCGCTCGCCGAGGACATGCGACGCATCGAAGCCGTGCTGCAGGTCGTGCCTGCAGAGCGTCTGGCCGTCGATGCGAACGGCCGCTTCGATCTGCAGGCCGCGCTGGAATACGGCCGTGCGATGGCGCCCATCGGCCTGCGCTGGTACGAGGAGCCCGGCTATCCGCTCGACTTCGATCTGCAGGCGGCCGTCGCGCGCGAATACGCGGGCCCGCTCGCCACAGGAGAGAATCTGCTCTCGTCCTGGGACGCGCTCAACCTCTTGCGCTATGGCGGCATGCGCACCGAGCGCGACTATCTGCAATTCGACTGCGCGCTGAGCTACGGCATCTGCGAATACATCCGCACGATCGCGCTGGTCGAACAGCATGGCTGGTCGCGGCAACGCATCTATCCCCATGGGGGCCACCTGCTCTCGCTGCACATCACGGCCGGCCTCGGGCTCGGCGGCACGGAGGCCTATCCGCGCACGCATCAGCCGATGGGCGGGTTCGCGGATGGATTGAAGATCGCCGACGGATATGTCGGCCTCCCGCAGATCCCGGGGCTGGGGTTCGAGGGGAAGGCGAATTTCTATGCGGCGGTGAAGGGGCTGGCGTAACGCGGACATCGCTCCTGTCCGCAGCGCTGAACGAGAGTCAATGCTCCATACGATCCCCTGCTTCGACCGCAGGTCGACTTCACCCGATAGCCCGCCCGTAGCGCGTTGACTGCATGAACGAAATCAATGTGCTCATGATGCTGGTTCGCCGGAGCATGCCGCGTTCATGGTGATCTCAAGCCTCGCCCGCCTCATTCTACTCGGCGCCATCTGGGGCGGCGCGCACGCCATCACACGCCACAGCGTGCCGTACTTCGGCCCGGTGTGGCTGGTCGAGCTTCGCATCGGCATGGCAGCTGTCATGCTCGCCATGGTCGGCTGGATGACCACACGCCCGCTGCACATCAAGACGCAATGGCGCCAGATCCTGGTGCTGGGCACGTTCAATACAGCGCTGCCCTTCTTTCTGCTCACGTATGCGGCGACGAGTCTAAATGCGTCGGTGCTGTCGGTGCTCAATGCCACGGCGCCGGTGTTCGGCGCGATCGTCGGTGCGATCTGGCTGCGCGAGGGGCTCACGGCATCCGCGCTCGTCGGTCTGGCGCTGGGCATCGGCGGTGTGGCCGTGCTGGTTTCGCAGGAACTTGCCGCAACGGCCTTCTCCGGCGTGATACCGGTACTCGCCGTCTTGGGCACGTCGTTCTTCTACGGCTTTTCGAGCAACTACGCGCGACGCCATGCGGCCACGTTGGATCACTTCAATTCGGCGCACGGGAGCCTTTGGGTCGCGTTCCTGCTGATCCTGCCTGCGACGCCCGGCAACCTGCCGCCTGGGCCGATCGGCGCGGACCTCGTCGCGGCGGCGGTGGTGTTGGGGATCGTCTGTACCGGCATCGCCTATCTGCTGTACTTCCGGCTGATCCGCGACGAAGGGCCGATGTACGCCCTCACGGTGGCCTATCTGATCCCCGTCTTCGGCGTGCTGTGGGGCGTCGTGCTGCTCGGTGAGCCGATCACGCCCGCATTGATCGGGGGCGGGATACTGATACTCGCGGGCGTCTCCCTCGCGACCGGCACGGCACAGCGCCTGTTGCGGCGTTAACTGGATAACCGGAACAGCGCGCGATTCTTATCGTGGTCTGTCCCCGATCCGGCAGACCTGATAACGTCTACATCGAACATGAACCCAACCGGAGGAGGCGCACGATGAAAATCACGAACGCGGAAGCGATGGTGGTCGACGCGGGCTGGCGACCGTGGATCTTCGTCAAGGTGGAAACGGACGAAGGCATCACCGGCTGGGGCGAGTGCAGCGATGCGCGCACGCCGATGGGCATCGTCGGCGCGGTGGCGGATCTGAAGCAGATCCTCGTCGGACAGGATCCGCGGGCCTATGAAGCGCGCTTCGCCGACATGATCCGCCTCACACGATCGAGCCCGGGCGGCATTGCGGCGAAAGCGACGGCGGGCGTGGAACTGGCACTCCTCGACATCAAGGCAAAAGCGCTCGGCATCTCGGTGTGCGAACTCTTCGGCGGACCGATCCGCGATCAGGTGCGCCTGTACTGGTCCCACTGCGGCACCAGCCGCGTGCGCCATGCCAAGCTCGTCGGCGCACCGCCGATCGAGACCTGGGACGACATCACGGCACTCGGCAAGGAAGTCGTGGCCCGGGGCTTCACGGCTCTCAAGACGAACATCGTCATGCCGGGACGCGGGGCCACGTGGGTGAGCGGCTTCGACGGCTCGATGGGCCCGAACGACGAGTGGGTACCGAACTGGCTGGTCGCGCACACGGAGAAACTCATCGGCACGTTTCGCGATGCTGTCGGTCCGGACTTCGACATCAATCTGGACCTCAACTTCCACTTCAAGCCCGAGGCAGTCAAGCGGCTGGCGAAAGCACTGGAGCCCTTCAACCTGCACTGGCTGGAGTTCGACTGCCACGATCCGCAAGCCGTGCTGGAGGTGAAGCGGTCGACCTCGACCCGCATCTGCACCGGCGAGACGCTGATCCACATGGACCAGTACCTGCCCTTCCTGCAGCGCCAGGCCGCCGACGTGTACATGATCGACATCCCCTGGAACGGCTTTGCGCAGGCGAAGAAGGTGGGCAACCTCGCCGAGACCCTGAAGGTCAACGTCGCGCCTCACAATCACTACAGTCACTTGTCCGGATGCATTGCGGCACAGTTGTGCGCCGTGCTGCCGAACGTGCGCATCATGGAAATCGATGTCGACGACGTGCCGTGGAAGGATGATCTCGTCGGTGGTGCTGCGCCCGAGATCGACGGCGGCTACATCACGGTGCCCAAGGGGCCGGGCTGGGGGGTGGAGATCGACGAGGAAGTTGCCCGCGCCCATGCGTGGCAGGGCGGCATCCCGCATACCGTGCCGCCACCCCGCAGCTTTTAAAATTCGGTGCCAGGCACGTGTCTGGCACCGAATTTCCGAATTCAGGGGCGGCCGGCGAGGGCGGGCATCGAGAACACGTAGTCCTGGGCGTCTTTGGGCTTGTGGCAGGCAAAGCAGGACTGGATGCCGGCGTTCGCCTTTTCGTTCGGCTTGCCCTCGGGAAGAAACGCCGCGTACTCCCAGTCGCCGTTGCGCCATTCGGCGGGGTAGTCCGCGCCCCAGCCGGCGCGCTTCTCCATCACGAAGACATTGACGAGCCGATCCTTCACGAACCGACCCTCGGCGTCTTTCTCTGGCGTGCCGTCAGCGCCTGTCTTCGCTGCGTGGATGGCCATCACGAGAACAGCTCCGTCGGGAACGGGTTTGCCCTCGCGCACGGCCTTCACGATGTGCGGATGCGCATACATCTCCCGCGTCTGCTTGAGGTCCGCGCGCTCCACGGTGGAATAGCGCTGCCAGCCCGCATAACCGCTCGGATACCGGATGTTCTCCGGCCCGGCAAACGCGATACCGGCCAGGGCGACGCCGCCGACACACAAGGTGGCGCCGATCGACGCCTTCCACTTCGGGCTGAAACACTGCATGGTCGCTCCCGTGTCATCCGGCAATCCGCCGTCACAGGATCTACGCAGTGCGATGCATTCCGGATGCAGAGATCTCCAGCGGATGCCCAGGTCGGCGGGCTCTGCCCTGCGCCGTCCAATCAGGCGATGACAAGAACCGTCAGCATCATGCCGATCCCTGCGAGCACACCGATACCGAGCGCAACGCCGAGGAGCACGGCGAAATCCCGTACCACTCGTCGGGTCGGACGCAGGCCGGCGACGGCCGTTGCCGAAGCGGAGACATTGTCAGGCAGCGTTTGCAGTTTGGCGGCAGCGGACATCTCGTTCCTCGTTGATCGTCGCGTCATGTTCTGGCGCACCGACTGAAGCGTAGCTTCAGACCCGCGGCGGGTCCCGATACCACG
>JBIKKL010000324.1:0-5765 GCA_044360365.1 Burkholderiales bacterium
TGCTCTCGATTTCGCTCGGATCGTAGAGATAGTTCACCATCAGGCCGGCCGATTGCTTGATGCCCTTGGGTGAGGTGTCCGCGAGCCAGTTGAGACGTTCGATCCTCGCACCGTTGTCCAAATGGAACCGGGCCACTGGGTCGATCGGCCGCAGCCCCTGTCGCCCCTCGGCGAGATAGTTCGCGCATGCAGCCGTCAGCGGATCTGCAACGGCTGCCGCCATTTTGGCATCGGTACGCCAGTCGCGCTCCGACATCGCTTGCCAGAGTGCGCGGGCATCGCCGGCGTCGATCCCGACGCGTTTGAGTTTCGACTGCGTCGACGTCGAAATCGGACATCCCTTCGCAGCATCCGATTGCAGCCAGCGCACGAAACCGGGAATCGGTGACAACGTGGCGAAGTTGCGAAGCGATGGAAAATCGCGCTTGAGCTCCTCGACCACCCGCTTGATCAGGAAATTGCCGAAGCTGATGCCCCGCAGCCCGTCCTGCGTGCTCGAAATGGAATAGAAAATCGCCGTATCGGCCCGACGCAAATCCGCGGCCGGCATATGCTCATCGAGCAGCGGCTGAACACTGTCGGCGAGACCTCGCGTCAATGCGATCTCCACGAAGATCAACGGCTCTCGGGGCATGCGCGGATGGAAGAATGCGTAGCAGCGGCGGTCCGAATCGAGCCGATTGCGCAAGTCCTCCCACGAGCGGATCTCGTGCACGGCTTCGTACGCGATCAGTCGTTCGAGCAGCGATGCCGGAGAATCCCAGGAAATCCGCTGCAGTTCGAGGAAACCCACGTCGAACCACAGCGCCAGCAGGGAAGACAATTCTCGCTCCAGCACGTCGAGGCGCTTTTCGTCACGGGCGAACTTGAGCAGGTCGGCGCGCATGTCGACCAGAAACTTCACGCCGTCCGGGAGGCCCGTGAACTGGGTCAATATCTTGGACCGCGGCGAGCGCACCGCTTCGCGCATGGTGCGTTCCTGCTCCAGCCGACCGGCGTCGTCGGTCGCTTCGAGGTAGCCCTTTGCCGCCGCCTTCAACACGCGCTGATCGGGACCGAACGCCGCCATCACGCCGAGAAACTGACGCCGGCCGAGCGGACCGAGGCCGAGATACGTCTGTCCCAGGCTCGCGGCCTCCAAACGCGCGGAGACTTCACCGCCGGCCTGCGCGACGCACCCGTGCATCTGACCTTCGAGTTCCTTCAACTGCCTCGCCGTCATGCCGCCTTGCGCCGTCTCGCCGCTGACGGTGACGCCGGCGATTCGCTGCCAGGTGCGGCGCAGGCGATTCAGGTGGCGGCTGACGAAGCTTTCGTCAGCCGGTTCACTCGCCTGCCCCTTTCCCTCCGCTCGGGTTGATGCGTCGCTCATTCAAGACCTCCGTCTATCGATCTTCGCCTCGCCGTACCGTCTCGAATCGAACCGCCGATATGCGGGACGGACGTACCGTTCATCCGGCCATCGCTGCTTCCGAGCGGTCTGCTAGTGTGCTGGCATCCGCTGTGCTTAACGAATCGTACCAGCCGCTGTTTGCAATGATTTCGCCGTCGTGAGCATACGTCACCCGCCTGGACGTCGCCTAGCAGACGACCACGAGAGGACGACGTCGGCTCGAACAAGTGTGATCTTCGAACCAAGGAGCAAAACGATGCGTACGCCCACCCTCCACCAGCGCGAGTCCCTCTTCGACGAAGTCTACTTCGAGCGCAAGGCGCACGAACTCGTCGTCGCCGATGACGAAATCGAAGCCTGGGAACTGGACAGCAGAGACCTCGGCGACTTCAATGACCTCACGAACGACGACTTCGGACTACCGAAGCTCGATTGAGGCGTTTTTCGGGGCCGCACGTGCGCATGGATGGTGCACGCGCGGAGCTGCTTCAGCCGCGCCCGACCAGGCGCTTCAATCCGAGCCATTGCTGGGCGAGAAACGACTCGCCGTAGTCGCGCCCCTGCAGCTGATCGGAAATGCCGGTAGCCATCCCGCGATACGTGAAGTTGGCTGTACCGAACAAGATATCCCAGAGGGGAAAGAGCGTCGCGAAGTTGCAGCCGTAGCGAACCCCCTCGTGTCCGACGCCCACACCGTGATGCGTGCGGTGAAACCGTGGGCTGACGAGTAGCCGCTCGCCGATGCGCCCGAACTCCAGGCGCAGGTTGGCGTGCGACAGACTCTCGATGAACCGCGTGACCATGACGGCCGCAATGAAGTGCCCGGGCGGCACACCCACGACGAAAGCGACTGCGGCGAACCACAGGCCGGCGATGACGTCGTCAAGGAGATGATTCCGGTCGTCCGTCCAGAACGACATCTGGCGCTGGCTGTGATGCAGGGCATGCAGCGCCCACCAGCGTCCCCAGCGATGCTGGAAGCGATGACGCCAGTAATCGGCAAAATCCAGGATGACCAGGTAGACCAGGAACGCCATGAAGGGGGAGTCCGCCAGCCCTGGAATGACCGATTCCAACGACGGCGGGATGTACCCGAGGGTGCGCAATTCGCCGTCCGCGAAATCGATCACCGGCGTAAGAAGGGCAAAGATCGCGATCGGTATGATGCCGATTCGATGCAGCACGGTATAGAGCACATCGACTCGCACGAAACGGCGATCGGGCCACGGCTCCGCCGGAAACCAGGCTTCCAGCGGACGCAACAAAAGGTAAACAACGATGAGCTGCAGCAGGCCGAGCAGGACGAACTCGGTGGCATCGAAAGCAGGCTCGGCGAAATCCATGAAGCCCAGCATGTACATCGCGGGCAGCACGAGATTCTCGTAGATCAATGCCTGCAGCGTCGCGAAAGCGTCGATGAGATGGCTCATGCACCCTTTTCCGTCAGAGTGGCGAAACACATGCCGCGCGATTTTAGCCCGCCGAGCAGCGGATCGAGCTGGGGCCAGAACGGATCCTTGCGCGACCAGATGCCCAGATGCATCATGAGTATGTTGCCGGGGCGAATGTTGGCAAGCGCGTTCCTGAGCAGCTTGTCGTTCGGGTAGCGATCGGAGGGCAATTCATCGCCCAGGAAACCGGCATCGCTCCAGTGCACATGCCGCGCATAGCCGCAGGTCTTTGCAAATTGCAGGCTGCGGGGTGTAGTGCGTCCGCCCGGTGCCCGCCAGATCGGATCGAGGCGCCGCCCCGTCATCTGACGGAATGCCTGCTCGACCTTTTCGAACTCGGCGCAGAACGCTCCCTGATCCAGCATCTCGGTCGCGCCGTCGCGGCTTACGTAGGCGACCTTGTCCGGCCCGACGTCACGGCGAAAGTACCAGTGCCGCCAGGTGTGGTTGCCGAATGCATGCCCTTCCGCCACGCGGCTGCGCCAGAACTCGCCCCACGCAGGATCGAGCGAGGTATCGCCGCGTTTGGTGCGTTCGTTGGCGAGGAAGAACGTCGCCTTCACGTCGTGCTTGCGCAGGATGCCCGCGATGGCTTCGGCCGGCTCCATGTTGCCGGTGTCGATGGTGAGATAGACGGTGCCCTTGCAGTCGGCGCCGGCACCGACGCAATACGATGCGAGGAGTACGAACAGGACGCTACTGGCGAGACGCATGGTTGCGGAAGTAGACCCCGTGGGGGGAGCGACCGACGGGAATCTCGGCGATGATCTTCTTGGTTGCCATATCGACGACCGTGACCTGCCGCCGGAAGCGGGACGTCACCCAGAGTTCGCGCCCGTCGCGGGTGAGCTCCATGCAGTCCGGCCCGCCGGGCACGTGGAACTTCTCGGTCACCTTCAGCGTTTGCTGATCGATGATCGCGACCGTGTTCTCCACCCGGTTTGTAATCAGGACGTGACGCTTGTCGCCCATCGCCTGGAAGTTGTGGGCCCCCTTGCCCGTCGTGATGCGGGCAACGACTGCCGGCTTGCGCCAGTCGATCACATCGACGCCGTCCGACCCCGTGAGGCCGACGAGCAGGTGCTTGTCATCCGGCGTCATCCAGATGCCGGCGGGGATCGGGCCGACCTTGACCTTCCATTGAATCTTCTGAGTCGCCAGATCGATGGCGGCGACCTCGGCGGTATCCTGCAGCGTGATGAAGGTGAGCGTGGAATCGGCGTTGAACGCGATGTGACTGGGCGCCTTCGGCGTCGGGATGCGCTTGAGCAGCTTGAAGGTCTGCGCCTCGTAGATGTCCGTCTGGTCGAGGCGCAACGATGCGGATACAAAGTACTTGTTGTTCGGCGAATAGCCGATCTGATAGGGATCCGAAATCTTTTCGATCCGCTTGATGATACTGCCCGTCGACGGATCGAGGAATACGAGGTTGTTGCTCATGGCATTCGCGACGATGAGGTGCTGATCGTCAGGCGTGATCATGAGATGGTGCGGTTCCTTGCCGATCGGAACGCGTTTGGTTTCCTTGCGGGTCGTCATGTCGACGAGGCTGATGGTGCCTTCGCCGGAGTTGAGGACGATGGCGATCGGCGCGGCGGGCTTGGGCGCCGTCGTCGACTGACCGACGGCGGTACCGAATCCGAAACACAATGCCAATCCCACCCCGATGCTGCGCCACTTCGAACGGTTGCGAGTGATCATCGAATACCCGAGCAAGAAAAAAATTCGCGACCGCGGCCGACTGATCCGTCCCTAACGGGTACCCCGGTGCGGCGGTTGACGTGCGCGCGCCGACCCTGGAGGAAACGGGGCCGGCGCTTCAGGCAGTTCACCGGTCGAGGCCGCCCATGCAGAGGTACTTCACCTCGAGGAACTCCTCCATCCCGTACTTGGAGCCCTCTCGACCGATGCCCGATTCCTTCATGCCGCCGAAGGGGGCGACCTCGGTCGAAATGATGCCGACGTTGATCCCTACGATGCCGAATTCGAGCGCCTCGGCCGTGCGCCAGATGCGCCCGATGTCGCGGCTGTAGAAGTAGGCCGCGAGTCCATACTCCGTGGCATTGGCATGGCCGGCCAGTTCGGCTTCGGTCTGGAACCGGAACAGCGGCGCCACCGGACCGAAGGTCTCTTCGCTTGCAACGGCCATCGAAGGGGTGACATCGGCGAGTACGGTGGGCTCGAAGAACGTGCCGCCGAGCGCATGCCGCTTGCCGCCGACGACGACTCGCGCGCCCTTGCCGAGGGCGTCTGCTATGTGCTCCTCGACCTTCGCCACCGCGTTCTTGTCGATGAGCGGCCCCTGGACGACGCCTGCCTCCAGGCCGTTGCCCACTTTCATCTGGGTCACGCGTTCGGCGAGCTTGCGCGCGAACGCGTCGTACACGCCATCCTGAACATAGAAGCGATTGGCGCAGACGCAGGTCTGACCGGCATTGCGGTACTTCGACGCGATGGCGCCCTCGACGGCTGCGTCGAGATCGGCGTCGTCGAACACGATGAACGGCGCATTGCCGCCCAGTTCGAGCGACACCTTCTTCACCGTGCTCGCGCATTGGGCCATCAGTTGCTTGCCGATCTCGGTGGATCCGGTGAACGTGAACTTGCGAACCAGTCGATTCCCCGTCAGTTCCTTGCCGATCGACGCGGCTGAACCGGTGATCACGCTCAGCACGCCCTTCGGAATCCCGGCGCGTTCGGCGAGTTCGCAAAGTGCAAGGGCGGAAAAAGGGGTCTGCGATGCGGGCTTGATCACCATCGTGCAACCGGCCGCCAGCGCGGGACCGGCCTTGCGGGTGATCATCGCATTCGGAAAGTTCCAGGGCGTCACCGCGGCGCAGACACCGATCGGCTGCTTGATCACGACGATGCGACGATCGGTGAACTGCGCTGGAATGGTATCGCCGTAAACGCGCTTCGCC
>JBIKKL010000325.1:0-5726 GCA_044360365.1 Burkholderiales bacterium
CTGCCTCGGGTTCGCGCTGTTGCTGCCGAGGTTGCTGATCCATGCGCTCGACTGGGTGCCCGGCGGCTGGTTCGGTCCGTTCGGGATGGCGCTCATTCTCCTTGCCATCGGTTCGATCATCGTCAATCTCAATCGCGGGGCCGAGCGCGGCGTGTGGCTGCGATCCCAACCCGGCGTGCTGCTGACCATCGTATTGCCCGGGATGTTGAGCGCGCTATTGCTCGCACACGGCCTCATCGCCGATTTTCCGGGGGCGGCAACCGTCCGAAGCGTCGTCACCGGCTGGTGGCCCGGGTTGGCCCCCATGCACGAAGCTTCGTGGGTCATCGCCGGGGCGATCGTCTATACGTTGCCGTGGCTCGGCGGGGCGATCGCTTCATGGGCTGCGCCGATGCCTCCGGGCGGTGCGCGCTTTCGCTGGGACAGCGTCGTTGCGTTCGCGCCGTTTGCCGGCGCACTGATCGGCTGGCTGTGCTATGGCTATTCGAACCTCGCGCTGAGCGTGGCGAACTCGTATTGGGAAGCGTCGAACTGGATCGTGACGGGCTTCGGTACGCCGATCCTGCTCGCAAACCTTTGTTTCGCGGTCGTGCTCCATATCGGACTCGTGAGCCGTGGGTTTTCCGAGGACATCCGGGAATGGTGGGGGCGCCTCGGCGGCTGGGCCACCATGGCGATGCTCGCCTGGGCACTCGGCTTCGCCGTCGTCATCTATGCGCCGGCGCTGCTGTCGTGGGGGCAGGCATGGATGGCTGCAGTCGGGCTCGGCTGGATCGTCACGACGATCACCGGGGTGTTTCTCGGACGCACAGCCTCGACGAGTACGCTCAAGCCGGGTCGGCTGCGCGACTGGATCACGGGGCTCCTGCCCTTCGTGTTCGTCGTCGGGCTCGTGATTGCAGTGGCAGTGCTGATGCACGCCGCGCTCGAACCCGAAGCGCCGCTTTGCGTGGGGCCGCCGAGCGATCCCAAGGTGCTGGCGAGTTTCTGGGACCATGCCGAAGTGGCGTATTGCGAACTGGCATTGACGCGCATCGACGAGCTCACCCTCTGGATGCTGGGGCTCGCACTGCTCGCATTCATCCTGCAATGGCGAGTGGATGTGAACGTGTTTTCACTCGGACCGCTCTACCGGAACCGGCTGTTGCGCTGTTATCTCGGTGCCAGTCGCCGCGGCGACCGCGATCCGCATCCGTTCACGGGCTTCGACCGCGGCGACGACATTCCGCTCGCGGATCTCGGCGGTCCGGTGCGGCATGCCGGCCCCTCGCTGCCGCAACGGCCCTATCCGATCGTCAATACCGCGATCAATCTGACGACCGGACAGAAGCTCGCCTGGCAGCAGCGCAAGGCCGGGTCGTTCGTGTTTACGCCGCTGTACTGCGGCTATCAGATGCCCGATGAAGGTGGCGCGCGCTGGAGCGGGCGCTATTGCGCGACCCAGGATTACGTCAGCGGCCCCACGCGGCTGGCGAAGCGCGGCTCGATCGCCCTCTCGAACGCCGTCACCATTTCCGGGGCGGCGGCGAGTCCGAACGCAGGGTACCACTCGTCCCCGAGCGTTGCGTTTCTGCTGACGGTATTCAGCGTGCGGCTCGGGAGCTGGTTCCAGAATCCGCGCAAGCCCGAGATCTGGCGTAGGCCCGGGCCGGCGCACGGCCTCAAACCGCTCTTGTCCGAACTGTTCGGGTTGTCGAACGACCGCAGCGACTTCGTCTACCTGAGCGACGGGGGCCACTTCGAGAACCTCGGCATCTACGAACTGGTGCGCAGGCGCTGTCGCTTCATCGTTGCCTGCGATGCGGGCTGCGATCCGAACTGCACCTTCGAGGATCTCGGCAATGCCATTCGCAAGTGTCGGATCGATCTCGGCGTCGATATCGAGATCGACGTGAGTGCGCTCAAGCCGATCGGCGACAAGCGCCTGGGGCTGCATTATTGTGCGCTCGGTCTGGTGCGCTACGACCGCAACATGCCCACGGGTGGGGTGGGCTATCTTCTCTACATCAAGGCGGGCATGTGCGGTGACGAGCCGCAGGATGTCGTGCAATACCGATCGGAGCATCCCGAATTTCCGCACCAGCCGACGGCCGATCAGTTCTTCGACGAGCCGCAATTCGAGAGTTATCGGCGACTCGGCCTGCACATCGGGGATACCTTGTTCGGGACTGCCTGTGCGCGCGCGCGCGCAAACGACCAGCGAGCCAGTTCGCGCTCGGGCAAAGCCAGCGGCATCGATCTCGAACAGCTCTTCCAGGAGCTGCGTCGGCGCTGGTATCCGCCGCTGCCGGTAAGCGAAGGGGCCTTCACGCGGCATGCCGAGGCGCTCGATCGCATTCTGGATCGGATTCGCACCGACGATCGACTGCGCTTTCTCGATCGTCAGCTGCATCCCGAATGGGCGCATCTGGAAGCGGCCGTGGGCGCCTCGGCACCCGATCAACCCTGGTTGCCTGCCGACGCCGGATCGTTGCGCGCCGCCTTTTATCTTTGCGAATCCATCATCCAGCTCATGGAGAGCGTGTATGTCGATGTTCGCCTGGAGACCACGTACGACCATCCGGACAACCGCGGCTGGATGAATCTCTTCCGCCGTTTCGCTGCCGCCGGCATGTTGCGTGTGGCATGGTCCGTGTCGGGTGCGACTTTCGGTGCGCGATTCCAGAGCTTCTGCGAACAGCATCTGGGGCTCGGCGCGACCGAGCTGGCGCAGACCGAACCGGTCAGCATCGGCGCCCTGTTCGAGGGCGGCGGCAATCTGCGCGCGCATGCGCTGGAGCACAATGTACTGCGCGCCCTGCGCGCGAGCGACGAGGCGGCGGACAGCGATCTCGTCATCCGCTTTGAAATGATCATGGGCAGCGCGATCTCGGCACCGCCGGGGGGCGACAGCTTTTCATTTCCGATCGCGTTTGCCGTGTTGCGTGCCGGGGAGGAATCCTCGGCGCCGATGCGACTTCGGTATCTGCGCGTCTCGGATCACCTGCAACGCATGGGACTGGGGTGGCGCGTGACGCTCGATCTGTTGCGCAGATACCCGGATCTCGTGCTCGACATGGCGACACGGGCGCCCGAGTTGCGCAATGCGCGTTCCGATGTCGATCGCGTGCGCTTCGCTCGACTCTTCCGCGCGGCCAAACGCGTCAATGCACGCGTTTAGCGCGTGCAGCCGGCGGCGGTGCGTAGGGGGCGGCCAATTCCTTCAAGGCATCCTTGATGGCCTGGATCCGTACTGCCACGTCCCCCCCCGGCGGCACGGAGATCCGCAGCTTGTCCTGGCCGGCGAGTTTGTAGTGACTGCGCGTTTGAATCAACTGGATGACGCGCGCCGGATCGAGCGCGGCCGCCTTGCCGAACTGCAGCTGGATCGTATCGCTGCCGGAGTCTATGCGGACCACGCCAAGCGGTTTTCCGAGAATGCGCAGGCGATGCATCTCCAGCAAAACTTGCGTGGGCGGTGGCGGCAAACCGAAGCGGTCGACGAGTTCTTCGAGAATGCGATCGAGCTCGTCGAGGGTCTCGACCATCGCCATTCGCTTGTACAGCACGAGGCGCTCGTGCACGTCGCTGCAGTAGTCGCTGGGCAGCAGGGCAGGGCAGTGCAGATTGATCTCGGTCGTGATGCCGAGTGGCTCGGACAGATCGGGTTCCCGACCCTCCTTGAGCGCCTTGACCGCGGCTTCGAGCATCGACGAATAGAGGTTGAAGCCCACCTCCGCCATGTCGCCGCTCTGGCCCTCGCCGAGCACCTCGCCGGCGCCGCGAATCTCGAGATCGTGCATCGCGAGATAGAAACCTGAACCCAGCTCCTCCATCATCTGGATGGCTTCGAGGCGCTTGCGTGCCTGGGCGCTGACCGTCTCCTCGTCCGGCGTCAGCAGGTAGGCGTAGGCCTGATGATGCGAGCGTCCGACGCGACCACGCAGCTGGTGCAGCTGGGCAAGGCCGAACTTGTCGGCGCGGTCGATGACGATCGTGTTGGCGCTCGGGACGTCGATGCCGGTCTCGATGATGGTCGTGCACAAAAGCACGTTGAAGCGCTGCTGATAAAAATCGCGCATCGCCTGTTCGAGTTCGCGCTCTCGCATCTTGCCGTGCGCCACGCGTATGCGAGCTTCGGGGACCAGGCGGTTGAGCATTTCCTCGTGCTTGTAGATGCTCTCGATGTCGTTGTGCAGGTAGTACACCTGACCGCCGCGCTTTAATTCGCGCAGCAGCGCTTCGCGGATGAGTCCCGGGCCGGTGGGCGAGACGAAGGTCTTGATTGCGAGGCGCCGGTGGGGCGCGGTGGCGATCACTGAAAAATCGCGCAGCCCTTCGAGCGCCATGGCAAGTGTGCGGGGAATCGGTGTGGCGGTGAGCGTCAGTACATCGACCTCGGCGCGCATCGCTTTCAGGCGCTCTTTCTGCCGTACTCCGAAACGATGTTCTTCGTCGATGATGACGAGGCCGAGATTCTTGAACTTGACATCGGACTGGATGATCTTGTGCGTGCCGACGACGATGTCGATGTCGCCTTTCTCGATCCCTTCGAGCGCGCGACTGACTTCCTTGCCGGAGCGAAAGCGCGACAATTCGGCGATCTTCACGGGCCAGTCGGCGAAGCGGTCGGAAAAGGTCTGGAAGTGCTGCTCGGCGAGCAGTGTCGTCGGCACGAGCACGGCGACCTGGCGGCCATCCATGACGGCGACGAATGCGGCACGCAGCGCAACCTCGGTCTTGCCGAAGCCGACATCGCCGCAGACGAGGCGATCCATGGGCTTGCCGTCCTGCAGATCGTACAGCGTCGCAGTGATGGCGGCGGCCTGATCGGTTGTTTCGTCGAAGGGGAAAGCGTCGCAGAAGGCTTCGTAGTCATGCGGCTTCAATTTGAAGCTGTGGCCCTTGCGGGCGGCACGCTGCGCATAGAGATGCAGCAATTCGGCAGCCGCGTCGCGCACCTGTTGGGCGGCCTTGCGCTTCGCTTTGTCCCACTGGCCGCTGCCCAAGGTGGAGAGCATGACCTGATCGTTGGCTGTGCCGGCGTACCGGCCGATCAGGTGCAGCTGAGTGACCGGCACATAGAGCTTGTCGCTGTTGGCAAACTCGATGGTGAGGTACTCGCTTTCTCCGGCGCCCAGATCGAGCGTCTGCAGACCTTGATAGCGCCCGATGCCGTGGCCTTCGTGCACGACCGGATCGCCGATCCGGATCTCCGACAGATCCCGCAGCATGGCCTCGTTCGAGAGGCGACGCGTGCTGCTCGACGAAGTGTCCCGGGAATGGTTGCGGGCCTGCGCCGAATAGAGCTCGTTTTCCGTGACGACCGCAATGCCGGCCGCGTCGAGGACGAATCCGCCGGCGAGCGGCGCGACACCCAGCATCGCCTTGTCGGTCCCTTCGACGAAGCTTGCATAATCGTTGCACGCGGGCAGTCGCAAATCGTACTCGGCGAAATATCCGGCCATGGTTTCGCGACGGCCGAGACTGTCCGCGGCGACCAGGATGCGTCCCGGAAAGGCTTCGATGAATCCCTTCAGCCTTCGCAGAGGATCGTCGACACGCCGCTCGACGCCCAACACGGGCAGCGCCGTCGTGGCACAACGAAATGCCGCCGCGCTTCGCTCCTCGGTCAGTGCGTTGTCGACTGCCGGGGGCGTCGCCTGCAGCTCGACGCGGGCAAACGCCTTGACGGCACCGAAGAGCTCGTCCTGGGCGAGAAACAGTTCGCGCGGCTCGAGGAGCGG
>JBIKKL010000473.1:0-4183 GCA_044360365.1 Burkholderiales bacterium
TTTTCGTGGCACTGGAGAAGGAGCGTGAGCGCGCGAAGCAGCTCGACATCGAGTTCGGTCAGCTGCAGCTCGAAGCGAGCACACTGGGCATGCAGGGACGGGTCGAGAAACTGGCGAGCACCCAACTCAACATGCGGCCGCTCACGCCGAGTCGGGTACAGATTCTGCCGGCGAAGCCCGCGGAGGCCGCGAAATGAGTGTCGTGGTCAATCCTATGCTGCGTTTGCGCTTTCCGATCTGGCGATCCCGCTTCCTGTTGATCGTCCTGGTCGCGTGGCTGATCGGGCTGGCAGGGCGCGCCGTCTATCTGCAGGGGCTCAACAACGACTTTCTGCAGCAGAAGGGCGAATCGCGTTACTCACGCGTCGTCGAAATCGGGGCGCATCGGGGGCGCATCACGGATCGCAATGGCGAGCCGCTTGCCATTTCCACGGCCGTCGAGTCCGTCTGGGCCAGTCCCGGAGATTTCAATCCGGATCCGGATCAACTGCGTCGGCTGGGGCGCCTTCTCAACAGTGATCCGGCTGACCTCGCCCGGCGGCTGGGCGACACCAAGCGCGAGTTCGTTTACCTGCGCCGTCAGCTTCCGCCCGAACACGCCGCGAAGGTCGTCGAACTCAACATACCGGGCGTCTTTCTACAGCGCGAATTTCGCCGCTTCTATCCGGCTGGCGAAGTCGTGTCCCATCTGGTGGGCATGACGGATATCGACGAGAAGGGGCAGGAAGGTCTTGAGCTTGCCTTTCAGGACGTGCTCGTCGGCAAGGCCGGCAGCCGGCGTGTAATCAAGGACAGGCTCGGGCGCATCATCGAAGACGTGGAAAGTATCCGTGCGCCCCAGCAGGGGCGGGATCTCACGTTGTCGATCGATCTGCGTTTGCAGTACTTGGCGTATCGGGAACTTAAGGCCGCGCTCGAAGAGCACCGCGCCAAGGCGGGTGGACTCGTCATTCTCGATGCGAGAACCGGCGAGGTGCTGGCGATGGCCAACCTGCCGACCTACAACCCCAACAATCGCGGCCGCATCGATCCCCAGCGCTCGCGCAACCGAGCATTGGTGGATCTCTTCGAGCCGGGATCGACGCTCAAGCCGTTCGCCGTCGCGGCGTCGCTGGAGGCGGGACGGATCGCGCCGGAGACGATCATCCATACCGGGCCTGGCCGCATGACCATCGGCAAGCACACCATCAGCGACGTCCATGCCGCCGGCTCCATCACGGTCGAGCAGGTCATTCAGAAGTCCTCGAACGTCGGTGCTGCGAAGATCGCACTGGAGCTCTCGCCACAGACCATGTGGGGGCTGTATTCACGCTCCGGATTCGGGGTCCTGCCAAAGTCCGGATTTCCTGGCGAAGGATCGGGTCGACTGCGCGCCCACAATACATGGAAGCCGATCGAGCAGGCGACCATGTCGTATGGTCACGGCATATCGGTGAGCCTGCTGCAGCTTGCCCGGGCCTACACGATCTTCGCCGGCAACGGCGAGTTGCTGCCGGTGACGCTGATCAAGCGCTCGGAACCCGTAACAGGTACGCCGGCCATCACGCCTCGCACTGCGCAGGCGATCCGCAAGATGCTCGAAATGGCCGTGCACCCCGGCGGTACTGCGCCGCGGGCGCAGGTGGCGGGTTATCGCGTCGCCGGCAAGACGGGTACGGCACACAAGCTCGAGAACGGCCGGTATGCCCCGTCGAAGTACGTATCGTCGTTCGTCGGTCTCGCACCGGTCTCCGATCCGCGCATCGTCGTGGCGGTCATGATCGACGAGCCGAGCGCGGGCCAACATTACGGCGGGGCGGTCGCGGCTCCCATCTTCAGTCAGGTCGTGCAGGCGGCCTTGCGAACGTTGTCCGTAGCGCCGGATGCGCCGACGATGAATGTCAAGCTGCCGCCGGCCGATGCCCCCGTGATCCGCGAGGAAGTCTGGATCGCGCGCGACGACCCCGGACACAAGGGTTGATCGGCCATGACGTCCTCTGTCGCGTACACCTCGCAATCCATACTCGAGTCCCTGCGAGCGCTTGGTATCGAACAGCCTAGATTGGCGAATGACAGTCGTCGCGTGGCGCGGGGAGATGTGTTTCTGGCCTACCCGGGCGAGCACTCCGATGGACGCTCGTATATCGATGCGGCGGTCCGTGCGGGCGCTGCAGCCGTGCTTTACGAAAGTTGCGGATATCACTGGGCGGATTGCGCCGATGTGCCAGGTATCGCGGTAAGGGGCTTGCGCTCGTTGGCGGGCGAACTCGCGAGCGCAGTTCATGGAGATCCGTCGCACGAATTGCAGGTGGCGGGCGTCACCGGTACCAACGGCAAGACCTCGTGCAGCCAATGGATTGCCTCTGCCCTGACTCGCCTGGGGCGCAAGGCAGCGGTCATCGGCACGCTCGGGTTTGGTGTCCCCGGTCGACTCGCGCCTTTGGGCAACACGACGCCGGACGGTTTGTCGTTGCACGCCATGCTGCGCCAGTATAGAAGCGATGGTGTCGAGGCGGTGGCGATGGAGGTTTCTTCGCACGGGCTCGTGCAGGATCGGTTGGCCGGCATGCGATTTGATGTCGCGCTATTCACCAACCTGACCCGCGATCATCTCGACTATCACGGCGATATGGAAGCCTACGGCGAAGCGAAGGCCCGCCTGTTCGACTGGCCCGGGCTGCGCTGTGCGGTGATCAACATCGACGACGAGTTCGGTCGACGACTCGTGACGCGACTCGCCGGTCGGTCGACCGGCGTCATCACTTATGGTCTGTCGGGCGGTACGGTCGCCGCGCATCGGCTGGATCTCACCCGCTTCGGTCTCGAACTGGAGATTCGCACGCCCTGGGGCGGCGGTCGCGTCGCGAGTCCGTTGATGGGAGCATACAACGCGACCAATCTGCTCGGGGTGCTCGGTGTGCTGCTCGCGGTCGATGTGCCATTCGATGCCGCGCTCTCGGCAATGTCGGAACTGCAGCCCGTCGAAGGTCGCATGCAGACGATCGGCGGCGAGGGTCGGCCGTTGGTCGTCGTCGATTACGCGCATACGCCGGACGCACTCGAACAGGCTTTGAGGGCCTTGCGCGCGCATGTGGGCGGGAATCGACTCTGGTGCGTCTTTGGCTGCGGCGGAGATCGCGATCCGGGCAAGCGACCCCAGATGGGCAACATCGCAGCTCGTCTGGCCGACGTGGCCATCGTGACCAGCGACAACCCGCGCACCGAGGCTGCGGATGCAATCATTGCGCAGATCGTTGCCGGTGCCGACCGTGAGTTGACTACGGAGGTTGATCGGGCGGTCGCGATCGAGTTCGCCATCGCGCACGCCGACGCGGGCGATGTCGTCCTGATCGCAGGCAAGGGCCACGAGCGCTACCAGGAGATCGGGCGCGAGCGCAAACCGTTCAGCGACGTCGACGTAGCGCGCCGATGCCTCGATGCGCGCAGCGCTCGCCCGGAATCGGGGAAGCGCGCATGATGAACTTGCGCGAAGCCGCGGTGGCCATGGCCGGGGAGATGCAAGGCATCGACCGCTGCTTCGTCGGCGTATCGACCGACACGCGAGCCATCCTGCCCGGTGAACTGTTTTTCGCGTTGAAGGGCGAACGCTTCGACGCGGCGCAGTTCCTGGACGCTGCATTTCGCGCAGGTGCCGCAGGGGCCGTGATCGGGCACAACGACACGCCGCCGCTGCCGCCCGGCGCATCGGTGATTCGTGTCGAGGATACGCGTGCAGCGCTGGGTCGGCTCGCGGCGCGCTGGCGCAATCGGTTCACCCTGACGCTCGTCGGTCTGACCGGCAGCAACGGCAAGACGACGGTCAAGGACATGATCGCGGCCGTACTGCGAGTGCATTGCGGCGATCCCGCGCAGGTGCTCGCCACCGAAGGCAATCTCAACAACGACATCGGTGTTCCGCTCACCTTGTTGCGCCTTCGCGAGCATCACCGTTACGCCGTCATCGAGATGGGCATGAATCACGCCGGCGAGATTCGTTATCTCACCGGGCTCGCGCGCCCCGATGTGGCGCTCGTCAACAACGCGGGTACCGCCCATATCGGCATGCTGGGCAGCCGCGAGGCGATTGCGCACGCGAAGGGCGAGATCTACGAAGGGTTGGGCGATCGCGGGGTCGCAGTGATCAATGCGGACGATGCGCATGCCGGAATGTGGGGCCATCTGAACGCAGGCCGAGCCATCGTCG
>JBIKKL010000527.1:0-3810 GCA_044360365.1 Burkholderiales bacterium
GCGATCGCTTGACGACACCGTTGCTCGATGTCGCCGGGGTATCGGGAATGCAGCGCGGCAGGCTGATGAACGATTGCAGGCACGAAGGGCTGGCATGCTTCGAAGGCCGGATTGGTCGCGACCGTATACTGGGCGCCGACGCGGTGTATCTCACCAATAGCATCATCGGGCTATGGTGGGTTACCGTACTCGATGATCGAGTTTGGTCGCCCCATCCGATGACCGCGCGCCTCGTCGCACGAATCGATTCCTGTGCAGATGATTAGGCGCTGGGCCCTGGGAGCGGTGATTGCGTTCGCAGCGCTTCTGCTGGCGTTCGGCGCTTGGATTGCGCAGTTTCTTTGGTCACCCCTCGATTTCAGCGGCAGCACGCGCGAGTTCGTGATCGAGCAGGGGGCGACCCTGCGCAGTGTGTCGAGAGGCCTGGAATCGGCCGGAGTTTTTAGCCACGCATGGCGTTTCGAAGTGGTCGGCAGGGTGCTCAAGCGGGAAAGTGCGTTAAGGGCGGGAAACTACCAGCTCGAAGCGAAGTGGTCCGCGCTGGAACTCCTCGATGGGATCACGGGGCGCGCTGCCGTATCGCTGGATCGATTGGTGTTGGTGGAAGGGTGGACGTTTCGGCAGTTTCGGTCAGCGCTGGATTCGCATTCTGCGCTACGCCATGACACCGCCGGGCTCGACGATCGTCGTGTGATCGAGAAAGTCGGCTTATTGCCGGAAACGCATCCCGAAGGACGCTTCTTTCCTGACACCTATTACTTCGCAAAAGGGACATCCGACGTGACCATTCTGAAACGCGCGGCGGTTCGGATGCAGGAAACACTGGAGCGTCAATGGGGGCTTCGTCGGGATGGCTTGCCGATATCCTCGACCTATGAGGCACTCATCCTGGCCTCGATCGTGGAAAAGGAGACAGGCCGCGCGAGTGACCGTCCGCTGGTTGCCGCTGTGCTTGTGAACAGGTTGAGGCGCGGGATGAGGCTTCAGGTCGATCCTACTGTGATCTACGGCTTAGGGGATGAGTTCGACGGCGATCTGCGTCGCACCCACCTCGAGCGTGATACTCCCTACAATACCTACACGAGGGCCGGATTGCCGCCAACGCCGATTGCCGCACCTGGGCTGGCGTCGATTGCCGCAGTACTGAATCCGGCGTCGTCGTCGGCCCTTTATTTCGTGGCCAGAGGTGACGGTTCGAGTGAATTCTCGAATTCTCTGGCAGAGCACAACCGCGCCGTATCGAAGTACCAACGCGCTCCGGCAAAGGCACAATGAAAGGCAAGTTCATCACGGTCGAGGGCGTGGATGGCGCTGGAAAGAGCAGCTTCTTGCCATGGATCGAACAGCGGCTGCGTGCTGCGGGACGCGATGTGATTTGCACCCGGGAGCCGGGCGGCACATCTGTTGGAGAGCAACTCAGACAGATGCTGCTGCATGGTCAGGCTTCGCCGGTCACCGAGGTATTGTTGATGTTCGCCGCGCGGCGGGAGCATATCGAGCGGGTCATTCGTCCCGCGCTCGATGGCGGGCGCTGGGTGCTATGCGATCGCTTCACGGATGCCACGTACGCTTATCAGGGCGCGGGACGCGGCATCCCGTTGCGGCACATCACCGCGCTCGAAGACTGGATTCAGGACGGATTGCAGCCCGATCTCACGATACTGTTCGATCTGCCCGTGGAAATAGCGCGCTCGCGAAGTGCCGGAGCACGCGAGCCCGACCGGTTCGAATCCGAGCAGATCGATTTTTTCGTGCGGGTACGCGGTGGCTATCTGGAAAGGGCACGGTCGTCGCCCGGACGCTTTTCGATCATCGATGCGAGCAAGAGCATGGCTGACGTGGAAGCACAGCTGGCCGCGATCGAGGCGCTGCAATGACAAATGGCGGCTACCCGTGGCACCGCCCGGCTTGGACTCAGGCATGGGCCGCCGTTTCGCGTGGTGCGCATGCGCTGCTGATCGCCGGTATGCAGGGGCTGGGCAAGTCGCAGTTTGCCGACGCCTTCGCGCTGGCGCATCTTTGCAAGAACGGAAGCGAAGCGCAGGGCGCATGCGGAAAGTGCGAGAGTTGTCATTGGATCTCTGCGGGGACGCACCCGGACTTGATCGTCGTCGAGCCCCTCGTTGACGACGACGCCGAAGCGGCGGCGGTCGCAGGGAGCGGGCGTTCCAAGCCCATCTCCGTCGATCAGATTCGCAATATGACCGAATCTCTTGGACTGACCGCTCATCGCGCAGCCGGCAAGGTGGTCATCGTTCGCCCTGCGGACGCACTCAACATGGCTGCTTCGAATGCTTTGCTGAAAAGCCTCGAGGAGCCCCCGACTTCGGTGCTCTTCTTGCTGGTATCGGATCGTCCCGCATGGCTGCTGCCCACAGTGCGCAGCCGCTGCCAGCGAGTGAGTGTCGATTTGCGGGATGTCTCCCAGGCGTCGGAATGGCTGCGGGAACTAGCCATTGCACAGCCTGAGTTGAATCTGGCCTTGAGCGGGGGCGCTCCCTTGCTCGCGCAACGTATTGCTACCGACCCTGTGTGGCAGCGCCGTGCGGATGTGCTGCTCGCTTTGCTGGATGTGGAGGTCGATCCGATCCGGGTGGCAGAGCGCTATCGCGATGCGCTGCCAGCCACGGTGCTCGGGTGGCTACAGAAGCTGACCTACGATCTGATGTCGGTGCGCTCCTGCGGCAGAGTCCGTTACCACATCGATTTGCAGACCGAGATCGAAGAGTGTGCTCAAAGGGCTGATCCGATAGTTATCGGGCGATTACATCGCAAGCTCGTGTCCACGCAGAGAATCGCAAACCATCCGCTCAATGCGCGCCTCTTTCTGGAGCAGTTGTTCATCGACTTCGCTGTTGCTTTCGAAGGAAACAACGCGCCTCTGCAGACTGCAGGAATGAACCCATGACGGAAGAAGCCTGCGTGCTCGTCGATTCCCATTGTCACATCGATTTTCCGGACCTGGGTGACGATGTGACCGGGGTGCTGGCTCGCATGCACGCCAATGATGTTCGCCATGCCCTGTGTGTCAGCGTGACATGGGAGGACTTCCCGCGGGTCCGTGCGTTGGCTCGATCCCATGAATGCCTATCTGCGAGCGTCGGTGTCCATCCGGATACTCAAGGGGCCTACGATCCTTCGATAGCGGATCTGGTGCGTGAAGGCCGTCCGACAGAGATTGTGGCGGTCGGGGAGACCGGGCTGGACTATTTTCGTGCGACGGGTAACCTCGATTGGCAGCGCAATCGCTTCCGGACCCACATTCGTGCCGCACGCGAATTGGACAAGCCCTTGATCATTCACTGTCGGGAAGCCGCCCCGGACCTCCTTGCGATCCTGAAGGAAGAACGGGCCTGCAACATCGGTGGCGTGATGCATTGCTTTACCGAATCCTGGGAGGTCGCGGCGGCGGCCATGGAGATGAACTTCATGATCTCGTTTTCAGGGATCGTGACCTTCAAGAGTGCCTCTGCGTTGCGGGAGGTGGCTGCGCGGGTGCCCGACGACCGTTTACTGGTGGAAACGGATTCGCCGTATCTTGCTCCTGTGCCTCATCGGGGTCAGGTCAATCAACCGGCGTTCGTGCGGCATGTGGCGGAGGAGCTGGCCCGCGTACGAGATGTCGAGCTCGCCGTGATTGCGCGACAGACGACCGCGAACTTTCGAAAATTATTTAATGCATTCCCAGGTTAAGTCACTTTGAAAAAACCGTTTATCTCCTTGGGTTGTGTCCTGCTGCTGTTCTCCGGCGTGATCCATGCAGACGCCTATGAGGACATGGTGCGCGCAGTAAAGGCCGGCAACGCGGCT